>DATEOP010000463.1:0-4405 GCA_035274065.1 Burkholderiaceae bacterium | reverse complement strand
GCAGATACGTTGCAGAGTCAGATCCTGCGCTTCACACGCGACTAAGACCGGTCCACCGCGCGCTGCCTTGCCTTGATAGTCGGGATTGCTCCACTGTGCGTCCATACGCGTCGATGCACACGCGCCCAGCAGCAATACGCTTGCTCCCGCGATTGCCTTCCAACCCGAACTCAGCCTTCGTTTCATAAGCGACTCCCTTTTCAGCACCGGCTAGTGCAGTTTTCATGCCGACACACGCCTGAGCGCGGCAGTGCGGCCGTCGCGATTATGTTCCACGCGTTTCTAATTACTTAAAGACGCGTCGTAACCGTCTCACAAACCAGCCTACCGACAAGAGGCTGTTGGAGTTCGATTGCGCATAATGTGCATTATGTCAACTCACACACCTACGTGGTGACGCCGTCGACGCTTCGCCCTACTCTCCGGCCAAGGGCGTAGCTTCGGAACGTCACCCGCAAACCAGGTGGCTCATCCCAGCTGTGCAATCGCAGGACTCCAGGTGGTGGCCAGCTTTTCGTAGCCTTGGCGGTTCGGATGAATCTCGTTTTCCCAGTCGTTCGAGCTGCCCTTCGTTCCCGGTGCGGCAGGAATTAATGTCGTTGTCAGCGAAAGCGTGTCGACCACATGAAAGTTGGGCAGGTTGATCGACTTTATCCAGGCGGCGAGTTCTTCAAGCAAGAGCCTGCTGAGATCAAGCCACAGTGCTGGATCAATTCCCAGCCATGCACACGCAGGGAACAGCCACGGGCCGCCGCCGAAAAACTTGACCGGTGCATTGCGCGGCTGCACCAGGGCATAGGTATGCATTAACAATGGCACGTCATTGCTGTCGCCGCCTGCCTGGTCCCTGCCCTCCGCGACGATCTGCGCGACATTGATCTTGATGTAGTTCAGCAACGCATCGAATGCATCGGTGTTGATGACAGAGCGTAGGTTGGTCTGGTCGATCGAACCCGGATTAGTGGGCTTGACCAGGATTTCAGACTGCTGCGTCCTTTGATTCCAGATCGCATCGATCAGGTCGTTGCCGCCACCCGATAGGAAAATCGCGTTCCAGCGCCGACCGCTTTTGTTGCGGAGGTAAAAAAAGAACTCGGGGTTGCGCGTGGTCTCGTGCATCCGTCGCAGCGTGTCGCCTGGCTGCGCGATGTTCAGCACGCACGCCGGAAAAGGCAGACTGAGAGAACTCAGTAGGTTTCTGAATTTGGTTGACCCGTAACTGAACCATGAATCACCTTCGGCCAGGTACACCCGAGCGAATTGGTTCAGGGACTGCTGAAACTCGGGCCGCTCGAAATTGCGGGCATCGACTTGGATCACGGGTGTCATGGTCTTAAGTTTATTCCGCGTAGACGAGTATCCCAACCAACCGCGCGCGAGTACTTGGTGACGCTCGTGGCTTCGCGCAGCGCTCTGGACAGTCAGCCCGGATTAAGCGCAAGCTTTGCTCTCTCGTTCGCTGACCGTCGGCGCAAGTGCCTTTCCGTACTCGGTTGACTAACGGGGACACAACAACCCGTCGCACAGCGTGAATGAGCGATTTCGCATGCACCACTGCCCCGCCCCTTGATCTTGACTGCGAGAAAATTTCTTTTGCGCACGTGGATGGCTCACAAGCAAGCCGTCGGCGTCCGTTGGCTCGACCTAACGACGTTCAAGAAAGCCTGCCTGCAGCGGTCCGCCGTTGCGACCAACTGCCGGTATCTCCAGTATCAGATCCCGGGCCGTACCGTCCCCTTCGACTACTGGTACGCCACCACGCGTTTCATGACCGTTGGGAACGAAGAGCTGTGGATGATCGAATGGCGCACTCTGCCGCACCACGCGAGGATCGGTAAGCGCCGTTGTTAGGAAGTCAACGAGATCGTCGATCTGCTGCGCGGTCAGATTAAGTTTGCCGACCTCGAAGTCGACGAAAGCGGCGTTGTGTTCGCGAAAGTCTCCACCGCGGTTGTAGAACTCCACCGCTTGACGGATCGTCGCCTGACCGCCGTTATGGAAGTAAGGCGCGGTCAAGGCCAGATTGCGGAGATTGGGCACTTTAAACGCGCCCGTGGTGAGCGCGCGATCGGCGGCACTAATCGGCGGATTGGCGATATTGGGGATCGGCAGTGTCAGCAATTCCTTGCTTGGAATTGACTTCGGGGGCGAAGTCAGCAGGCTGATGAATGCGAGTGGATTGCCGAACGGATCCTTGCCGCCGATGCCAATATCTTCTTCGAATGGTCGCACGCCAAGGTTGTAGACGCCTTGGTCATATGCGACGACTTCGCAGTTGCCGTTGAACATGCGCTCGACCACTTCGGCGGGCTGCTTGACGCCGTCGACGATCGTGCCCATCAGGATGCGCACCGAGTTGTTTGTCGTCTCGGCGCCCGAATGGCAAGCAGCGCAGGCCGCATCGCCGGTGAACACATCCATGCCGCGCAACTGCTGCGCCGTCATGGCGCGCGGTGTGCCTTCAAAGTGTCGATCAACCGGCGCGTCGTCCGAGATCAGCGTCATCTCGTACAACTGTACGGCAAGCCCGAAGAACAGCGAGAAGTTGTACTCGAGCATCGTGTACTCGTTGGCCCGTAGCGCCCGGCCGGGCGTTGGCTCAAATTCGATTCGTCCATCAGGGCGCACCACGACGATCTCTTGCGACTGCCACCAGTGCGGCTGAAAGGCGGCTTCGATCAGCGCACGATAGGTAGTGTCTAGGCCACGATCACTGAACTCGTCGCGGTGCCGGTCGGCCGCAGTGCGGGCAAGGCGTCCGAGCACGCTGTCGTCGCCGGCAACCTGCTGTTTGCGGAGTGGCCGGGCGGAGGCAAGGCGCTTACCGATGTCGCGGAACTTGCGGTCGAGCGATCCCATCTCGCGATCGCTCAGCGGCGGGCCAACCGCCTGCGACGCGAGGCCGGCGTTGTCGATACGGATCTTTACCTGCCGGATCTTTCCGTGCTCTGTGGCAAACAGCACCCGCGCTTTCTCGTCACCAGCGCCGAACGGGCTCACCCCGTTGAACAGATTCGACGCCCGGACATCCCAGAACTGTCGCCGGTTGAATGCGGCGTTGATCACGGTAGGTGTATTGCGAGGCTCGGCGCGGCGCGTGTTGAGGCCGGAGAGGTTGAAAACCGGATCAGCAACGGTCTGCACCATGTCGTGATCCGCGCCCGGCTGAACGCCGACGAAGCGACTCAGCTTGACGCCGGCTGACGAGACGACGTCATCGCTATCGCGCAGGACGGCCGAGCGGCGGTCCGACGGATCAGCCAACTGACGCAGCGGGAAATCCGCCGGTCGCAGCCAGCGGTTGATGCCGAGGTCAACGATCTGGCGCGGATTGTCCTGACCACCTGGATTCAACTGGTTGACTGAGCGCGGATCAGCGCCGGCGCGAAAATGGCAGGTCGCGCACGCGACGATGCCGTCACTGCCAACCTGCATGTCCCAGAACAGCGCCTTTCCGAGCACGATGGCCGCGCTGCGATCGCGCACGTATGAGCCGAGATCGGTTGGCTCGGGGACGGCGATTCGCTTGAGCGAGCCCGGACCCGGATTGGTGTCGGGGAACAGTGTTGCTGCATTGGCGCAAGTTCCTTCGCGCTCGCCTTGGAAAGGCGCTGAATGGGCCGGTTGGCTACCGTCAAGCGTCGACAGGGAAAGCAGTGCAACCAAAAACACGCGTTGCGCGGCGACATTAATCATTGAGAGCCTGCCGTTTCCGTGTCTGTTACTTGATAGGAGGTCGGTAGCGACTGTTTCCGGTACTTCTGTTCATAGGGTTGGTCGCCGGCGGCCGTCACATCGGGCGGTTCCTGGACGAGCAAGGATCCGCTGTGCTTCACCGCGCTTGCTGCTCGTGAGTCGCGAGTCTCTGTTGGAGGAATTGCGAGCTCGGCCTTTGCAACGCGGTCACCATCGCAAGTCGCAAAGGCAGCGATGTCGACCGCGTACTTCGGACAAGCATCATCAGCCACTACCTGCGCCGAGACCGACGAGGCGGTGACAACCCCTGCAAGGACGCCGACGGCCGCCCAAACTATCGTTCTGTGCATGTTTATCTCCCCAAGGCGGACTTCCTAGTAGCCGACTGACTCGCCGATGTAATTGGCCGGAAACGCGAACTCTTCGTTAGCGACGGTGATCTCGGTCCCCGCACTCCTCCGCGCCGCCGAGGGGGTTGGATCAAGTTCTGACACGTTGCGCAGAGTGGCAAAGTCGCCGATTTCCGTTGCGAACAAGTCTCCGCGGATGACTTCGCGCATTCCGTGCGGCGACGTGGAGAGAGAACTGATCGCGAGTAGCGTCAGTACAACTCCGGCCGCGCCACTCGATCGAAAGAGAGCGAGCTTGCGGCGATCGGCGGTTGATGTCAGAACTTCGAATCGTGATTTCATAAACATGTCCTCGGTTA
>DATEOP010000462.1:0-2297 GCA_035274065.1 Burkholderiaceae bacterium | reverse complement strand
GCTCCCGGCGAAACCAATGAGCCTTCCGACTTTTGTGCACGGCTCGCCCAGCCCGTCACCGGCGCTGTGACACGCGTGTAGCCAAGGTTCAAACGCGCTTCGGTCAATCGCGCCTGCGCCTGTTTGACTGCCGCGGCTCCGCTTTCCTCGCCTGACGTTGCTTCATCGAATTCGCGTTGACTCAGCGCGTTGCTGCCCGCTAGCGGCTTGACTCGATCGAAGTTGCGTTTGGCCTGTGCGTATTGAGCTTGCGCACGCGCCAGTTCGGCCTCGGCCGCCTGCAGCTGTGCTTCGTACGGACGAGAGTCGAGAACGAATAGTGTTTGCCCCGCGGCGACCTTGCTTCCTTCCTGATATGTGCGCTTTTCTAGAATGCCTTGCACCCGCGCGCGAACTTCGGCTTCCTTCGAGCCCGCTGTCTGACCGACGTATTCAAAGCGGATTGGAACTGTCGTCGTCTTGACTTCCTGAACACTCACCGGCGCCGGCGGAAAGCCGCCTTTGCCGCCCTTGTCTTCGCCGTTGGCATGGCCGCACGCCGTTAGCACGAATGCAGTGGCAGCAAGGGTGATAAGAAGAGTGGACGCTCGCATCCAAGCGTTCCAGCGCTCGGCGACGTCAAGCGGCGACATGGCTCTCTCTATGCGTGACTTCATGGGATTTCTCGCGAGTTGGCAGTTTTTTTGCGAAGCGGCATAATACATACATTCATGTATGTTTGTATTTCAAATGAAATTTTCCCGGTTTCGAATGACACCCAATGGCTAGACGCACCAAAGAAGAAGCTTTAGAGACGCGAGAGCAGCTTGTGGATGCCGCGGAGCGCGTGTTTCGCGAGCGCGGCGTCGGACACGCTTCACTGGCCGAAGTGGCCGACGCTGCCGGTGTGACCCGCGGCGCCGTGTATCACCACTTCGAGAGCAAGGCCGAGCTGTTCCAGGCTCTGATGGCGCGCGCCGAGATGCCGATCGACACCGCGTTCGAAGACTTTCAGAATCAGGACATCGCAGACCCGCTCGCGCTGTTTAGGCAACAGGGTTTGCAGGCACTCGAGCATCTGACGAGCTCGCCGCAAATTCAAAACATCTTTGAGGTCATTTTTCTGCGCTGCGAGTACACCGACGAGCTCGCACCCGTCGGGTTACAGCACGTGCAGGACCGCCTTCAATGTCTGGGAAAATGCAAGGCCGTGCTTGATCAGGCAGTCGCCAAAGGTCAGTTGCCGGCGGATACTGATACGCATCTGGCGGCACACGGCGCCATTGCGTTTGTCGGTGGATTGATGCGCGATTGGGTCGAAGCGCCCAACACTTTTGATTTGAAGGCGGCGGCACCGCAATTGATCGATACTTTTATCGCCGGCTTGCGCGTGAGTCCTCCGCGCATCACAACGGCGGGGCGTGCGTGATGACTGAGACTTTGCTGAACGAACAGAACGTCTACTGGATTCTTTGGCTCAACACATTCGTGCACGAGCTGGGCGTACCGGTGCCGATGACGCCGACCGCACTGGTCGCAGGCGCGCGCGTGGTCACCGGAGGCGTGAGTCCCGTCATGCTCGTGATGATGATCGTCGTTGCAATGACGATCGGAAACGCGGCATGGTTTGCAGCCGGGCGCCGCTATGGCTCCTCGGTGTTGAAGTTGTTGTGTCGCGTTTCTATCTCGCCTGATACGTGCGTCGCGCGCACCGAGGGGACATTCGGCCGCTGGGGATGGTCTGCCCTGGTGATCGGGCGTTTCCTGCCCGGTGTGACGCTGGTCGCGCCGCCTCTCGCGGGCGCACTAGGCATGTCATGGAGCAAGTTCCTCTTGCTGACCGCTGCGGGCTCGGCGCTGTTTGGCGCAGTCGTCGTCGGCGCCGGGATTCTGTTGTACGAGCAGATTGAAATGCTGCTGCTACAGGTTTCGATGTACACGTGGGAGGCTGCCGGAATTCTTACCGTGGCGCTCGCGTTGTATATCGCATGGCGCTGGTGGCGGCGTCGAATTGCGCTCGCAGTGAGCATCCCGCGCATCGACGTGAAAGAGCTTCGCGCACTGTTGGCGGCCGGCGAGCAAGTCGACCTGATCGACGTGCGGGGTCGTAACGCGAATCAGCTCGACCAGCGCCAGATTCCTGGAGCGTCCATCATGCATCTCGACGAGATCGAGGCGGGTCGCTTCAAAGCGGCGCGCGATCGTCAGATCGTCGTCTACTGCTCATGCCCGAATGAAGCATCGGCTGCGAAAGCAGTGCGGTTGCTGCATGGTCATGGTTACCTGCGCGCGCGTCCGCTGCTCGGCGGTCTCGACGC
>DATEOP010000461.1:0-7294 GCA_035274065.1 Burkholderiaceae bacterium | reverse complement strand
CTTGAGCCCGGTCGGAAAGCCGGCCCCGCCGCGGCCGCGCAACGCCGACTTCTTAACTTCCGCAATGACGGCGTCGGGCGTCAGCTTGTCCCCAAGGACTTTACGCAGCGCCTGATAGCCACCGCGCGCTTCGTAAGCTTTTAAGTTCCAGTTGTTGCCATCGAGCCCCAGAAGAATCATCGGGTTCAAGTGGCGACCGTGGAAACACGTCTGCAAGCTCATCTTGCAGCCAATTCGAGTTCGGATAACAGCGCGTCGAGCCTTTCGTTGCTCATAAAGCTTTCCATGCGCTTGTTATTGACCAGCAGAACCGGTGCGTCACCGCACGCACCGAAGCACTCGCCCTCTTTCAGCGTGAACGCGCCGTCGGCAGTCGTCTCGTTGAAGCCGATGCCAAGCCTCTGCTTCAGGTGCTCGGCAGCGCGCGTCGCGCCCGACAGCGCGCAGGGCAGATTGGTGCAGATCGTGATCTTGTGACGGCCAACAGACTTCAGGTTGTACATGCTGTAGAACGTTGCCACTTCGTACACCGCAATCGGTGGCATTCCGAGGTAGTCCGCGACGTCCTCGATCGCTTCCTTCGACAACCATCCGAGCTCATCCTGGGCAATCGCAAGTGCTGCCATCACGGTCGAGCGGCGCTGCTCAGGCGGAAACTTGGCAGCTTCGCGGTCGATACGTCGATACGCGTCTGCTGACAGCAAAAGCTTCGATTCAGGGACCGCGCTCATGTTTGCGGCCTACGGCGCTGGACGGCGGTCATCGATCAATTTCTCCGAACACGATGTCCTGCGTTCCAATGATCGTCACTGCATCGGCGATCATGTGACCGCGTGCCATCTCATCGAGTGACTGCAGATGAGGAAAGCCGGCGGCACGAATTTTTAGGCGATACGGCTTATTGGCGCCATCCGAAATCAAATAAATGCCGAACTCGCCCTTCGGATGCTCGACAGCGGCATAGACCTCGCCCGGCGGGACGTGGAAGCCCTCAGTGAACAGCTTGAAGTGATGAATCAGGTCTTCCATGCCGGTCTTCATGTCGACGCGTGACGGCGGTGCGACCTTGTGATCATTCGTCATCACCGGCCCGGGATTTGCGCGCAGCCAGGCTATGCACTGCTTGATAATGGCATTGCTCTGACGCATCTCGGCAACGCGGACCAAGTATCGGTCATAGCAGTCGCCGTTCTTCCCGATCGGAATCGCGAAGTCCATCTTGTCGTACACCTCGTACGGCTGCTTGCGCCGCAGATCCCACTCGATGCCTGAGCCGCGCAGCATCGGGCCGGTGAAGCCGAGCTGTAACGCACGCTCCGGAGACACGACTCCGATACCGACCAGACGCTGCTTCCAGATTCGGTTGTCGGTGAGCAGCGTCTCGTATTCGTCAACGTGCTTCGGGAAGCGATTGGTGAAATCCTCGATGAAGTCGAGCAGCGAGCCTTGCCGATTCTCGTTGAGACGCTTGATCTCCTGCTCGCTGCGATACTTGGTGTTCTTGTGCTGCGGCATCGCGTCGGGCAGATCGCGATATACGCCACCGGGCCGGTAATACGCGGCGTGCATTCGAGCGCCCGACACCGCCTCGTACATATCCATCAGGTCTTCGCGCTCGCGAAACGCATACAGGAACACGGCCATCGCACCGACGTCGAGCCCATGCGCGCCGATCCAGAGCAGATGATTCATCAACCGCGTCAGTTCGTCGAACATGACGCGGATGTATTGCGCGCGAATCGGCACGTCGACACCCAGCAGCTTCTCGATCGCCATCACGTACGCGTGCTCGTTGCACATCATCGAAACGTAGTCGAGCCGGTCCATGTAAGGCACCGATTGCAGATACGTGCGCGTTTCGGCCAACTTCTCAGTCGCGCGATGCAGAAGCCCGATATGCGGATCGGCACGCTCGATGACTTCGCCGTCGAGCTCCAGCACCAACCGAAGCACGCCGTGCGCCGCCGGGTGCTGTGGACCGAAGTTGAGCGTGTAATTCTTGATTTCAGCCATTACTTACGCCCCTGGGCGTAGTTTTCTTCGCGAATCACACGCGGCACGATCTCACGCGGCTCGATGGTCACTGGCTGATAGATCACCCTCTTCTGTTCGGGGTCATACCGCATCTCCACGTAGCCGGAGATCGGAAAGTCTTTGCGAAACGGATGGCCGACGAAGCCATAGTCCGTCAGCAGTCGCCGCAGGTCCGGATGACCTTCAAAGACGATGCCGTAAAGATCGAATGCTTCACGCTCGAACCAGTTGGCGGCGGCCCACACGCCCGTCACCGATTCCAGCAGCGGCAAATCGTCATCGGCGCAGAACGAGCGCACGCGTAAACGCCAGTTGTGCTTGAGTGACAGCAGATGCATTACTACGGCGTAACGCTCACCATCCCAGGCGCCTTCTCCATACGAAAAATAATCGACGCCGCACAGGTCGATCAATTGCTCGAATGCAAGCACGGGGTCGTCGCGCAACGTGCGAGCGACCGACAAGTGCTCCCGCGCCTTGAGAACAATCGTTACTTCGTCGAGGGCGACAACGAGCGTCTGCAGCCGGTCGCCCAGCGCCGATTTCAAACGTTCGGACAGCTGATCGAGCGGATTCATCACCTTGCTATCGTGTTGGTGCGACGTATCTTGTTCTGCAACTGAATGATTCCGTAGATCAACGCTTCGGCCGTTGGCGGGCAGCCGGGCACGTATACATCGACCGGCACAATCCTGTCGCAACCACGAACCACCGAGTAGCTGTAGTGGTAATAGCCGCCACCGTTGGCGCACGACCCCATGCTGATCACCCAGCGCGGTTCCGCCATCTGGTCGTACACCTTGCGCAATGCGGGCGCCATCTTGTTGCACAGCGTGCCGGCAACGATCATCAGATCCGATTGGCGCGGACTCGGGCGAAAGAAAATACCGAAGCGATCAAGGTCGTAGCGCGCGGCGCCGGCATGCATCATTTCGACGGCACAACACGCAAGGCCGAACGTCATCGGCCAGAGTGAGCCCGTCTTCGACCAATTCAGCACCTTGTCAACACTGGTGGTGACAAAGCCTTCGTTCAGGTGACCTTCAAGAGCCATTGCCTATTCCCAGTCCAGCGCCCCTTTTTTCCACTCGTAGATGAAGCCGACGGTGAGAATCGCAAGAAACAGCATCATCGCCCAGAAGCCAGCACTCCACACGCCAAGGTCGCCGAGCACGACTCCCCACGGGAACAGAAAAGCGATTTCCAGATCAAAGATGATGAAAAGGATCGCTACCAGGTAATAACGAACGTCGAATTTCATGCGTGCGTCTTCGAACGCCTCGAATCCACACTCGTACGGAGACAATTTTTCAGGATCAGGTTTGCGCGGACCCAATATGGCGCCGAGCAATAGCGGTGCCGCCCCTATCGCAAGCCCGACGAGGATGAACAGAAGAATGGGAAGGTAGTTTTCGAGAGTCACTGTGCGGGTTGCTTAGGTGGTGCCCACGGGGAGACTCGAACTCCCACGGCTTTCGCCGCCACCCCCTCAAGATGGTGTGTCTACCAATTCCACCACGTGGGCAGTGGAAATTCCGGTGAGATTCTACTGAAGTCGGCCGTGACCTACGCGCGCCGCTTCTCGCGGTCACTTCGAGCTTTACTTCGGCACGTCGCTCGGCTTCGCCGGAACATCGGTACCTGCCGGTGCAGGTGTGGGCGCTGCCGGGACAGCGGCTGCGGGCGCGCCTTGCGGTGCTTGACCGCTCGGCGTCGGGATATCTTTCGGCACGGACGCGGGTGCAGGCGTCGTGGCCGGCACTGTTCCCATCACACCGCCAGTGTCGGACGCGGGGCGCTTGACTGCCGTGCTTGTGTACGCGAGGCCAAGTGTCGCGAGAAAGAAGACCGTGGCGACCACACCTGTACTTCGTGACAGAAAATTCGCCGAACCGGTTGCGCCGAATAGGCTGCCCGAGGCACCGCCTCCAAACGCCGCTCCCATGTCGGCTCCCTTACCGTGCTGAAGCAAAACCAGCACGATGACGGCAATGGCCGCGATCACCTGCACGACTATCAGCAACGTAGTTAACCAAGCCATTCCGATTCCTTCTCCAAATACCTTCCCCGAACACCTTCTTCAAAAAGCTTCATTCGAATGTTACTAGGGCGCTGCCGCGCAAATCGCAAGGAAATCCGCTGCCACCAGCGAAGCGCCACCGATCAGTCCGCCGTCAATATCCGGCTGCGCGAAGAGTTCGGCGGCGTTGCCGGGTTTCACGCTTCCGCCATACAAAATCCTTACGCGATCTGCTGCATGTCCCAGTTGCGCACGCAACACGGCATGTACTTCCTGCGCCTGCTCCGGGGTTGCCGTACGGCCGGTGCCGATTGCCCAGACCGGCTCATAGGCCAAGGCCCCACGCGCCAGACCTTCCTCACCAACGCGACCCAGCACAGCTGTTAACTGTGCCATCAGCACTGCGTGCGTTTGTTTCGCCTCGCGCTGCTGAAGCGTTTCGCCGATACACACAATGGGACGAAGCCCAACTTGCAAGGCGCGCTCGACCTTGGCTGAAACGATCGCGTCCGTTTCACCATGCCATTGGCGTCGCTCCGAGTGGCCGACGATGACCCAGCCGCAGCGGATGTCTTTCAACATTTCGGCAGCAGTGTCGCCGGTGTATGCGCCAAGGAGGTGCTGCGACACGTCCTGCGCTCCAACGCAGTCCGCGCCCAATGCACTTTCAATCTGATGCAAATACACGTACGGTGCGCATACCACCATATCGCACGCGAGCTTGCCCTTCTGCCGGTTGAATTCGCCCAGCCATGCCTCATTGGCGTCCCGCGAGCCATTCATCTTCCAGTTGGCCGCGACGAGCGAGCGGCGCGGCTTCACAGGACGCGCTCTGCGTTGGCGCCGACCGTCAGCACAATCTTGCCCACATGCTGGCTCGATTCCATCAACCGATGAGCCTCCGCGGCCTCGGCCAGTGGAAAGGTATGAAACAACACCGGCTTGATGCGTCCGGATTCGATCAGCGGCCAGACGACTTCGCGTAGCCGCTTCGCAATCGCCGCCTTGAACGCAACCGAACGCGGCCGCAATGTCGATCCAGTGATCGTCAGCCGCCGGCGCAGGATTGCGTTCAGATCGAGCTGCGCCTTGGAACCGCCGAGCAGCGCGATAAAGACCAGTCGCCCGTCATCGGCCAGCGATTGCACTTCTCGTGGCACGTAGTCGCCAGCGACCATATCCAGAATCACATTGACGCCCTGGCCAGCGGTTTCCTTCTTCAATACCTCGACGAAGTCTTCGGTCCGATAGTTGATGGCGCGCTTCGCACCTAGGCTGACGCACGCCTGGCATTTCTCGTCGCTGCCCGCCGTCGCATACACCGCGTGGCCGAGCGAAGCTGCCAACTGAATCGCCGCCACCCCGATGCCGCTCGAGCCCCCTTGCACCAGCAGTGATTCGCCTGGCGCCAATTGTGCGCGGTCGAACACGTTGCTCCATACAGTGAAGTATGTCTCCGGCAGCCCTGCCGCCTCGGCAAACGACAGCGCGCGCGGTTTCGGCAGGCATTGCGCGACAGGTGCAGCACAGAACTCTGCGTAACCGCCGCCAGCAACGAGCGCACACACCTCGTCGCCAATGTTGAAACCGGAGCCTGCAATGTCACCGCTTTCGATCGTTCCGCAGACTTCCAATCCCGGCAAGTCGGACGCACCTGCGGGCGGTGCATACGCGCCTTTGCGTTGGAGCACATCCGGGCGATTCACACCCGCTGCCTGCACTCGGATCAGAACTTCGCCCTCAGCGGTCTGCGGCAGAGGTCGCTCGGTCACGCGCAAAACTTCCGGCCCGCCCGGCTGCGAAATCTCGACCGCTTGCATCGAGCGCCCTTTCACCGCTGCCCGCCCAAATGCTTCCACAGAAACGTGTATTCGATCGCAGCCATCAGCGCGCGCTGTTCGTTATTCGAGGCGGCCCCGTGGCCCCCTTCGATGTTTTCGTAGTACCAAGCGTCGTGGCCCTGCTCGCGCATGCGCGCAAACATCTTGCGTGCGTGTGCGGGGTGCACGCGATCGTCGCGAGTGGACGTCACAAACAGCGTCGGCGGGTAATGCACGCCTTTGCGCATGTTCTGGTACGGAGAGTACTTGGCGATATACGCCCATTGTTCGGGCACGTCCGGATCGCCATATTCCGCCATCCAGCTCGCACCCGCCAACAATTTGTTGTATCTCTTCATATCGAGCAGCGGGACCTGCGCGACTGCGGCGCCGAACAGTTCTGGGCGCTGAGTTAGCGCGGCACCCACCAGCAGCCCGCCATTGCTGCCGCCACGAATGCCGACATGCTTGGCTTGCGCAATGCCACGCCGCGCCAGATCCTCTGCAATCGCAATGAAGTCGTCAAAGGCATTCTGGCGCTTTTCCTTTAAGGCAGCCTGGTGCCATGCCGGCCCAAACTCCCCGCCGCCTCGAATGTTGGCTATCACCAGCACGCCTCCGCGCGCCAACCACGCGCGCCCGAGCGCGCCGCTATAAAACGGCTCAAGCGGAACTTCAAAACCGCCGTAGCCGTACAGCATCGTCGGAGCATTCTTCACGCCGCGCACGCCGATCACGAAGTAAGGCACGAGCGTGCCGTCTGCCGATCGCGCCTCTAACTGCTGCGCCGTCATGGGCGCGGCGTCGAAAAACGCAGGCATCGATTTGAGCTTTTCGACCGGCTTGCCGGCAGCGCCAATAAAGAGAGTCGGCGGCGTCAAGAAATCCTGGTAAGTAACAAAGACTTCGTCGGACGTGTAGCGATCCACTGGCCGCGCGCTCGCTGCTCCCAGCGAAGGCAGCGCAATTTCCTGCCGGCGCCAGCCGCCCGCCGCGGGTGTCATGATCCAGATGCTGCTTCGAACATTGTCGAGCACGTCGAGCACGATCGCGTTGCGAGTCGCCGACCAGTTATTCAAAGCGGTGCGCGCGGTTGGCTCGAATAGAACATCGAAAGCGCGCTTGCCTTCCGAAAACTCGCGCGCATTGATCACAATCAGCGAACCCGCGGAATATGAACGCGCACCGACACTCCACGCCGAGCGCAGTCGTACCACGAGCCATTCCCCGACGATCTGCGCAACGGCGTCGTCCGGAACAGCGAGCCGTACTAAAGCTGCGTCGCGCAGCAGAAACGTCTCGCCGTTGAAGAATGCGATCGAGCGGCGGATGCCTTCACTGATGCGCGTCGAACCATCGCGAACGTCAAAGTCGACCCAAGGGCTCACGCCCACGTCGCTGCGTTGTCCTTCGAAAACGG
>DATEOP010000460.1:0-6024 GCA_035274065.1 Burkholderiaceae bacterium | reverse complement strand
CGCCCATCTGCCTGATCAGTTCTCCGCCGCGCTGGGTGACGGCAGTCGGTACGGTGTCACGCTGCGCTACTCGCGTGAGGGAGAAAATGCCGACGATGCACTCGAGTCGCTTGGCGGAATCGTCAAGGCGCTGCGATGGCTTGGAGACGACCCTTTCATTGTTACCAGTGGCGACATCGTCACCGACTATCCGTACGATCTGCATCAAGCGAGTCAGATGCAACAGAGAGGCGACACCGATGCCCATCTGGTGCTGGTCGAGAATCCGCCGTTTCATCCTCGCGGTGACATGGGAATCACAGACGGCTGGATCGATCCGGATGCCACACCGCGGATGACCTACGCGAACATCGGCGTTTTCTCCCCGCGTCTATTCAGCGAGGTGGCGCGCACGTTCGACGGTGCACGTGCGGCACTCTTCCCATGGCTTTACGAGGCGGCGCGGGCGCGTAGGATCAGCGGCGAGGTGTACTACGGACGCTGGTGGAACGCGGGCACGCCGGACGACCTGGCGCACCTCGACGCAAAACTGATGCACGTATCCAGTCCAAACTTCCTCCAGCGAAGTCGACAGTGACCGTCTCGTCTGACGCCGCGAGACAACCGATCGCCATTCTTGGGGGTGGTCCCGTTGGACTTGCGCTCGCGCTGTTGCTCGCTAAACGTGCGGTGCCTACCGTGGTGTTCGATGCGCGCAGCGTTGAGCAGGCGAGTGTCGATCGCCGTTTGCTCGCACTGTCGCTCGGCTCGCTGCAAACACTTCGCGCAATAACCGAGCTGGGTTCGGCTCAAACGCCGCTCCTCGCACCCATTAACACCGTCATCGTGTCTTCGGTCGGCCAGTTCGGGCGCGCCGTGATCGGCGAGCGAGATGTCGGCGCAGAAATGCTGGGCGCCACGATCCGGTATGGCGAATTAATCAGAGCGCTGGCCACAGCCTCAGAAGCCCACTCCATTATTTCAGTGCGCCGCCCGTTGAAAGTTTTGTCGGTACGGCAATCGCCTTCGAGCGTCGAAGTCGAACTACAGGGCGCGTCCGCGTTTACCGCGCCGTTGGCGCTAAGTGCTGAGGGTTTTGGCATAGAGCCCATCGCCTCGACGAAGTACTCGGCGTTGATCGCTGATCTGGACGTGACGGGTCTCAAACGGGGCACTGCCTGCGAGCGGTTTACGCGAGATGGACCGTTGGCGCTGCTGCCGCTGCCGTCGCACACTACGGTGAGCCCCCAGAAAATGGCGCTGGTCTGGTGCATGTCAAATGCGCAGGCAGATCGACGCGACGCACTTGAGGATCGCGAATTTTTGGCGGAACTTGCCTCGCAGTTGGGTGAACGTCATCTGCGCGTCCTGGCAGTTCAATCGCGCAAGCGCTTTCCATTGCATGAACGTGCGCGAAGCGAGTTGGTCGAGCATCGAATCGCATATCTCGGTAACGCGGCGCAGACGCTGCATCCAGTTGCGGGTCAGGGTCTAAATCTCGGCCTGCGTGACGGCGTTGTTCTGGCAGAGCTGATCGCGTCAGCTTATATCGCCGGCTCGCAGGAAACTGACCCTATTTCTGCACTGCAGGCTTATGCGCAATCGCGGCGCGCCGATCGCGCTGCAATCGTGGCGCTCACTCGCACGGTTCCCGCTTTTTTTTCGACGCGCTTCACGCCTGTGGCGCTTGCCAGATCGATCGGGCTCACCGCGTTGGCAGTTGTTCCAAATTTGCGACGCGAGTTCGCGCGACTGCTGATGTTCGGCGTACGCTTTTAGCGCGGTTCATTGCCGCACCGCTAACCCTATCATTTTGCTTCGCGATCTTCGCTAATATCCACGCTCTCCCGCCCGCGTTTTCTCGTTACCACTTTTGATCGCATGATCATTGGCCCGTACGTGCTTCCCAATAATGTTTTCGTTGCGCCGATGGCGGGAGTGACAGATCGCCCGTTTCGGCGGCTTTGCAAGGCACTCGGTGCGGGCCATGCAGTGTCGGAGATGGCGGCCTCCAATCCGCGTCTTTGGGCGAGTGAGAAAACCGCGCGCCGCTTGAATCACGATGGAGAGCGTGCGCCGGTCGCAGTACAGCTCGCAGGCGCAGATGCGCAGATGCTCGCGGAAGCCGCGCGTTACAACGTCGACCGCGGTGCGCAGATCATCGATATCAATATGGGCTGTCCTGCGAAGAAGGTGTGCAACGTCGCGTGTGGCTCGGCCTTGCTGAAAGACGTGTCGCAGGTGAGGCGCATTCTTGAGGCGGTCGTTGGCGCGGTCGACGTTCCCGTTACGCTGAAGTTTCGGACCGGGTGGGACGCATCGAATCGAAACGCCGTACAAATTGCGCGGCTGGCTCAGGCAAGTGGCATCGCTGCGTTAACGTTGCACGGGCGCACGCGCCAGTGTGGATTTACAGGTGATGCCGAATATCAGACGATTCGTGAGGTGAAGCATGCGGTGACGCTTCCGGTCATCGCCAATGGCGACATTGACACGCCGGAAAAGGCGAGCTGGGTGCTGACCCACACTGGTGCCGACGCTGTAATGATCGGTCGCGCAGCGCAGGGTCGCCCCTGGATTTTCCGCGAGACCGTGCATTATCTGGCGACCGGGTCTCATCTGCCGCCACCAAGAGTTGACGAAGTACGCGCGCTTCTACTTGATCATCTTGTTGATCACTACCAGTTCTACGGTGACTCGGGTGTTCGCAGCGCACGCAAACACATCATCTGGTACACGCGGCAACTCGTCGGTGGCCGGCAATTTTGCGACCGAATGAACACGATCGACGGCTGCGCTGACCAGGCCGCCGCCGTGGATGAATTCTTTGTGGGACTGGCCGCGCGGTCGGAACGGCTTGTTTACAGCCCGACTTTGCATTGAGGAAAAGACGATGGCAAAAGGGTTGGGAAGATCGGCAACGAAAGCTTCGGCGCGGCGGGCGAACGGAAGTGCAGCGTCGGGAACAGCGACCTCAGTTGGTGCAACCAGGAGTATGAAGGCCGCGGCAGCGGCTTCCGTAGCCCGGTTCGCATACCCCACTAGCGAGCGTGTTAGCCGCGCGCGTAGTGGGGAGACGCTTGAACAATGCGTGCTGCGCAGCCTCGATCAGTATTTCGCCGATCTCGACGGTTCGCGCCCGCATGCGCTGTTGGACATGGTGACGACTGCGGTTGAGCGGCCGCTGCTGCAGTTCGCAATGAACCGGTGTGAGGGCAACCAATGCGCCGCTGCTGAGCTGCTGGGAATCAATCGCAACACTCTTCGCAAGAAGCTGCAGCAATATCGATTGTTATGAGCTTGGCAAGCCGCCGATGGGCGCTGCTGAGCGTTTCCGACAAGACCGGCGTGGTCGAACTTGCGCAGGAACTGCGCGCTCTTGGGTTTGACATTCTGTCAACGGGCGGGACCGCAAAGCTACTGGGCGAGCACGCGGTTGAAGTGACCGAAGTAGCGCAGCACACTGGTTTCCCCGAGATACTGGATGGGCGCGTCAAGACGCTTCATCCACGCATTCATTCAGGTCTGCTCGCGCATAGGCCTGATCCTGCGCACATGCGCGCGCTTGCTGATCATGCAATCGATCCGATCGAAGTTCTTGTTGTCAATTTATATCCGTTCGAACGGACCGTCGCACATGCTGAATGTTCGTTTGACGATGCGATTGAAAACATCGATATCGGCGGCCCAGCAATGTTGCGGGCAGCCGCGAAGAATCATCAGAACGTTGCAGTGCTTGTCGACCCTGCCGACTACGAGCTGGTGCTTAATCAGCTGCGAAGTGCTAACAGCGTGGACGCGCGTACGCGCCTTGCGCTCGCGAAAAAGGTTTTTGCTCACACCGCGCGTTACGACGGTGCGATCGCCGACTATCTGACTTCGCTCGACAGCGATGGCACGCGGCAGACATTTCCAGAGGTTCTTTCGAGACAGTGGTTCAAGGCGCAGCAGATGCGCTACGGCGAGAATCCCCATCAGCAGGCCGCGTTTTATCGGGAGAAAACCGTAGGAGCCGGGCTGCTCGCAGGCTTTTCGCAACTGCAGGGCAAGGAGCTCTCTTACAACAATATTGCGGATGCCGACGCCGCGTGGGAGTGCGCGCGGTCGTTCGACCAAAGTGCGTGCGTGATCGTCAAGCACGCAAATCCCTGTGGGGTGGCGATCGCAATGGCTGCAAACGATGCTTACCTGAAAGCGCTGAAGACGGATCCGACGTCGGCATTCGGTGGGGTCATCGCCTTCAACTGCGCAGTCGATGCAACGACGGCGCAATCCGTTTCCCGTCAGTTTGTCGAACTGGTGATCGCACCTGAGTTCACAGCCGAAGCACGTGCAGTGTTCGATGGCAAACCGAACGTTCGTCTGCTCGCGGTCCGCGTGGGCGACGCGCACAACGATTTCGACTTCAAGCGTGTTGGTGGCGGTGTCCTTGTACAAATTCCCGATGACCATGCCCTGCAGATGTCCGACTTAAGGACCGTCACGGCCAAGAAGCCGACGACTCAGCAGGTGGATGACATGATGTTCGCATGGAAGGTTGCGAAATTCGTCAAATCAAATGCCATCGTGTTTGCCTGCGACGGCGCGACGCTGGGTATCGGAGCGGGGCAGATGTCGCGCGTCGATTCTGCTCGTATCGCCTCGATCAAGGCCGGAACCGCGAAGTTAAGTCTCGGAGGATCTGCTGCTGCTTCCGATGCCTTTTTTCCGTTCCGTGATGGACTTGATGTTTTGATTGATGCAGGCGCGGAATGCGTCATTCAGCCCGGCGGAAGCGTTCGGGACGACGAGGTCATCGCCGCTGCCAACGAACGCGCAGTTGCGATGGTGTTTACGGGCGTTCGGCATTTTCGGCATTGATGGTTGAGCGAACCCTCGCCGCGAATCGGCGCGCTGTACACCAGGGCAGTGGCACAATCGATGCGTGCCATCTCCCGTGATTCGTATTCTCGGCATCGACCCCGGTCTTAATCGGACAGGTTATGGCGTGGTCGAGGCCGCGGGGCCAAAGCTTTCATTTGTGGCTGCGGGTGTTGTTCGTGTTCCCGCGGGAGATTTGCATCAAAGGCTCGGTACGATTTTGCGATCACTAGCCGATGTGATCCGCGATACGCAGCCGCATGTGGCTACGATCGAAAAAGTTTTTGTCAACGTCAATCCGCAATCTACGCTGCTACTGGGACAGGCGCGTGGCGCGGCTATTTGTGCAGCCGTAACCGAAGGGCTCGTTGTTCACGAGTACGCCGCGCTTCGTATCAAACAGGCAGTAGTCGGCTTTGGCCGCGCTGACAAACGCCAGGTGCAATCGATGGTGCAAAGATTACTGTCGCTGGACCGTGCTCCCAGCAGCGATGCGGCCGATGCGCTTGCATGCGCGATCTGCCATGCACACTCGTCGAGTTTGTTGCTGGCATTGAAATTTAAAGCGCATGTCGCGCCGCGTTCGCGCTCGAACGCGAACGGGCGTCGTGCATGGACAGCGCGCCTGCAAGGAGTCGAGTAGTCGCCGATGATTGGTCGAATCGAAGGCCGGTTGCTGGAAAAGAATCCGCCGGCGATTCTCGTCGATGCGAACGGCGTCGGTTACGAAATCGATGTGCCGATGAGTACGTTTTATCAGCTGCCGCCGATTTCGGAGCGCGTAACACTGCTTACGCACCTGACGGTCCGCGAGGACGCTCACCAACTGTATGGCTTTGCGACGCACAGCGAGCGAGCGGCATTTCGCGAGTTGATCAAGATTGCCGGTGTCGGGGCTCGCACCGCGCTGTCGGTTCTTTCGGGTTTGTCTGTCACTGAGCTCGCTCAGACGATTACGCTGCAGGAGAGCGCGCGATTGACGCGTGTGCCGGGGATCGGAAAAAAAACGGCCGAGCGGCTGCTACTCGAGTTGAAGGGAAAACTCGGCGCCGATTTAGGCAGCGCAAGAAGCAGCGCTGCGAGCGATGCGGCAGCGGACGTCATTCGAGCGTTGCTTGCGCTCGGTTACAACGAGCGCGAAGCGAATGCCGCCGTGCGCGGACTGCCGGCTGACACGAGCGTGTC
>DATEOP010000459.1:0-5225 GCA_035274065.1 Burkholderiaceae bacterium | reverse complement strand
AGGCTGTCGGCTTTGACGCCGGGAAAGACCGGCGGCATAAAGCGCCCGATCGCCTTTCGATCGATGATGCAATAGCCGATTTGCGCAGGCTGCAGCGCGACGAGTCGACCCCAGATCGCATATCGCTTCGGCCAGAAGTCTTCACCCTCATCGTAGAAACGCACTGCATCGCGGTTGACCATGACGCCAAGCGACACCGCGTCGACGCGCGTCACGATGCCGCCGTCGTACAGCGGCGCGCGCGCATCGATCGCAACGCAATGAGCCTGCGTTGGATCACCGATCACTTCTGCCCCCTGCGCCATCATGTCTTTCAGCAGAACGCCTTGATTGAATCGCGTACCGCGAATGAGGAAATTGTCCGCCGGCCACTCGCCGCGATCGTTTTGTCCCCAAGCTTCGCGCAACCATCCGCGATTCGATTCGAAGCCGCCGGCGGCGAGCACGCACGCCTTCGCTTCGATCCGCTCGCTGCCGACGAGTGCGGCGATGAATCGGCCATCGCGGACGTCGAGACTATCGACCGGCGCGTCATAACGAATCTGCACCCCCAGATCCTGAGCGCTGCGGTAGTACGCATTGACCAGTGCCTTGCCTCCGCCAAGAAAGAACGCGTTGGTGCGAGATAGATGCAGCGTGCCTGCCAGCGATGGCTGAAAGCGCACGCCGTGTCTGCGCATCCAGGGCCGGCATGTTGCTGACGCGCGAATGACCAGGCGTGCGAGCTGTTCGTTGGTTTTTCCTGCGGTCACTTTCAGCAGGTCCTGCAAGAACTCTTCCTCGGGGTAGATATCGACCAGCACATCCTCGGGTGCATCGTGCATGCAGCGTAGGTTGCGCGTGTGCGGGGAGTTACCGCCGCGCCATTCCCGCGGCGACGCTTCGAGAAGCAATACATTGGCGCCCGCTTCTCGAGCCATCAGCGCGGCGCACAGCGCGGCGTTGCCGCCCCCGATTACGAGAACATCATGCATGACAACGCACTGTACGATCTACCGGGTCAAAGCGAGTGCCTGTCACAGTACAGAATCGCCTCGACTGCGTCGCCGAAAAGGAAAGCGGATATGGAGCCAGCAGGTGAATGTGCGCCGTGAGAGGCGAAGCCGCGTTAAGCCTGCGACGGCAATGAAGCGAGTCGTATCGGCATGACGAACATGTGGCGTTTGCTACTGGCGGCCTTGTGGTGCGCGCTATTCAGCGGGTGTGCCACTTCGGACGGTGACGCCGGACGACCTGGATTGAGCGCAGCCGATACGCGTGCGTTGATCGTTCGGTTGCTGCCGACGAACCTGCCGGATCGCAGCGGCTGGGCGGCCGACATTTACGCCGCGTTCGCTACGCAGGACATCATTGCGACGACCGAGAACGTCTGCGCAGTGCTCGCGATCACCGAACAGGAGTCGACGTTTCGTGCCGATCCGCCAGTACCTGGCCTTGCCTCGATCGCCTGGCAGGAGATTGACCGGCAGGCCGATCGCGTCGGAGTGCCAAAGTTTGCAGTCCGCGCTGCGCTGCGCTTGGCCTCATCTAACGGCACGAGCTATAGCGAGCGCATAGACGCTGCAACGACTGAAAAGCAGCTGAGCGAAATCTTCGAAGATTTCATTGGTAGGGTCCCGCTCGGAAAAACGTTTCTCGCCAGCCGCAATCCGGTCCGTACTGGCGGCCCGATGCAGGTGAGCATTGCATTCGCCGAAGCACAGGCCGAGGCGAGCCGATACCCGTATCCGGTCGAACACTCGATTCGCCACGAAGTCTTTACGCGACGTGGAGGTATGTACTTCGGCGTTGCGCATTTGCTTGGGTACGAAGCGCCGTATTCACAACCGTTGTTTCGCTTCGCGGACTTTAACGCGGGCCGGTACGCGAGTCGCAACGCGGCGTTCCAAAATGCACTGAGCATCGCTTCGGGAGTTCCGCTGGTGCTTGACGGTGACTTATTGCCGCCCGGCGCCAAACCGGACACGCCGACAGGTGACACTGAGCTTGCTGCGATTGCCTTTGCAAAGCGGCTCGACATGGCCCCGGCTGCGATACGACGCGACCTTGAGCGCGGGACCGAGGCCGCATTTGAGCGCACCCGACTCTACGAGCGCGTTTTTACGCGCGGCGACCAGGCGAACGGGCGGCCGGTGGCACGCGCGGTTTTGCCAACGATCGACTTGAAAAGTCCGAAGATCAAACGCAAGTTAACGACCGAGTGGTTCGCGCGTCGCGTCGACGAGCGCTATCAGCGCTGCACTGCGCGCGCGAGCCAATTGAGCAGCTGACTCTGGACCCGCCGTCGTGCTGAAGTCTGTTCGAGATTTCTTTGACCGCAACATCGCGCAGGACACGGCGTTGGCCGAACGTCATGGCGTCGAGCTTGCGACCGCGGCGCTGCTGGTCGAAGTAGTGCGCAGCGATGCTGGGATTACGCCGAGCGAGCAGCAGGCAGTCATGCGTGCGGTGCGCGAGAAGTTCAATCTCGCCGAGGACGAAGCGCAAACGTTATTCAGGTTGGCTGAAGAACAGGTGCGCACCGCCAATGACTACTACCAGTTCACTTCGCTGATCAACCGGCACTTCAACCAGCAGCAGAAACAGCACGTAATTGAACTAATGTGGCGAGTGGCTTACTCAGATGCCGAGTTGGCAGCGCACGAAAACCACGTACTGCGTCGAATTGCCGAGTTACTGCATGTCACGCACGGCGACTACATTGCGGCCAAGATGCGTGCGCAAGCGCAAGCTGAGCGCGGCGGATAGGTCTGCCGCGCTCAGGCGAGGGACAAGTTACGCGTCGCGGTCGCCGAGAAATATTTCAACTCTGCGATTGCGAGCACGGCCAGCTTCGGTGTCGTTGCTGGCGACCGGCTCGCGAGAGCCGCGGCCGTCGATGCTGAAGCGATTTGCCGCCACGCCGCGCGAAACTAAATAATCACGCGTCGCATCAGCGCGCTGCAACGATAGAGGTTCATTGACAGCGGGCGAGCCTGTTGAATCGGTGTGACCGATGATCGTGATCGTGCTGCTGGGATTCTGCTGCAGCGACTGCGCAAAATTGTCCAGCGATGTGCGGAAGTTCGGTTTGATAACGGCCTGGCCCGAGTCAAAAGCGATATCGCCCGGAACGATGATCTGCAGTCGGTTGTCTGCAGTGCGCGTCACTTCGACGCCCGTGCCTTGTGTTGCTTGCTGAATCTCCTTCTGCTGGCTCTCCATCCGTTTGTTCCACACGTAACCACCCAACGCGCCCACCGCGGCACCGATCGCCGCGCCTGCAGCAGCCCCTCTGCCGCGATTGCTGTCGTTGCCGATTGCGCCAATCGCTGCGCCGGCTGCGGCGCCAACGCCAGCACCTGTTGCCGTGCGACGCTGCCCCTCATCCATCGATTCACAGGCGCTCAATGACGAGATCGCTAGTACCGCTGCGGCTGTCAGTGCAATTATTCTTTGCATGGATAACTCTCCTGATTGTTTTCAGTCCACGCAAAAAAGCAAATGCGATGCCTGGACCGCTACCACTCGTCTAACCGTATCGCGTGCGCGCAAGCGTCGCGCCTTGAACCAGCGCATTCAGTTTGCGCAACGCGATCTCGCGTTTCATCGGCGCCATCCCGCAATTAGTGCACGGCAGCAATCTGTTCTGCGGCACAAAAGCAAGAGCCTTGTCGATGACCCCCGCAACCTGCTCGGGAGTCTCGATTTCGTCCGACGCGACATCGATAACGCCGACCAGCACATCCTTGTTGACTAGAAGCCGCATCAATTCCATCGGAACGTGCGAGTTGGCACATTCGAGCGACACCTGCTTGATCGAGCTGCGTGCCAACGCCGGGAAGATCTGCTCGTACTGTCGCCACTCTTCACCGAGGCTTTTCTTCCAGTCGATGTTCGCCTGGATACCGTAGCCGTAGCAGATGTGAACTGCCGTCGTGCAGGTTAGACCGGCTGCGGCTCGTTCGAGTGCTTCGATGCCCCAGTCATTGACTTCCTGCGGGTAGACGTTGAACGCGGGCTCGTCGAACTGCACGACGTCGACGCCGTCGGCTTGCAATGCGCGCGCCTCTTGGTTCAGCAGGTCGGCGAACGCCATCGCCATCGCGCGCCTGTCGCCGTAATAACGGTCCGCGACGGTATCGACGATCGTCAACGGGCCCGGAAGCGTGATCTTCAGTTTCTTCTTCGTATGCGCGCGCGCCAGCGTGGCTTCGGATCGATGCACGCGCGAACGCAGCGTCAGCGGGCCTGTCACTTGCGGCACCATCGCTTCGTAACGGTTATCGCGTATCCCCATTTTCACTTTATGTTCGAAGTCGATACCCGACACTGCTTCCAAGAAACCGTGCACGAAGTGCTGCCGTGACTGCTCACCATCGGTGACGATGTCGAGGCCCGCGTCTTCCTGTTCCTTTAGCACCAGCACCGTCGCGTCGCGCTTGGCAGCCACGAGCTCCGGGCCCTGCGCTTTCCATTGCGGCCAGAGCTTTTGAGTCTCGGCAAGCCAGGACGGCTTTGGCAAACTGCCTGCGATTGTGGTTTCAAACATAGTCCCTCCGTTGCAGTCGCATCGTCGTCATATATAGTCAGACGACATTGTTCGACACAATAACCTTGACGGCAAAGTTTCGATGAACGTACCCGTATCCGAAAAGATTCGCGCCCGTCTGCAAGCCGCCGGTCAGCGGTTCCACGCCAACGACAATATTGCCGCGCATATCGAGCCCGGGGAGTTGCCGCAGCTGCACGATGAGGTAGAACAGAAGGTGCTCGCCGTGCTGCAAAGTCTGGTGATCGACACCGAGAGTGATCACAACACGCGCGGAACCGCGCGCCGAATTGCCCGCATGTATCTGGGCGAAGTATTTCGTGGCCGGTATGCAGCGAAGCCGCAGACGACCGAGTTCCCGAATGTCGAGCAGCTGAACGAGCTGATGATCATCGGGCCGATCACCGTACGCAGCGCTTGCTCGCATCACCTCTGTCCGATCTTGGGCAAGCTTTGGATCGGCGTTCTGCCCAACGAGGATTCGAATCTGATTGGCTTATCGAAATATTCGCGTCTTGCGGACTGGGTGATGAGTCGGCCGCAGATTCAGGAGGAAGCAGTGACCCATCTGGCGGACTTGTTGCAGGCTTCGATGAATCCTGACGGCCTTGCGCTCGTGATGGAGGCTGATCACTTCTGCATGCAGTGGCGCGGCGTCAAGGATGCCGACTCGAAGATGATCAACAGCGTGATG
>DATEOP010000458.1:0-3369 GCA_035274065.1 Burkholderiaceae bacterium | reverse complement strand
GCTGCGCGCTCTTTCCGCTAGTGGCTTTGGTCGCGATTCCGGCAGGCCATCGCCTATTCCGTCGGCGCAACGTCGAGATTTCCGAGCTCGCCGACGAAAAAATGCTGTTGCTGCGCCCGGACTTTATGACACGTCAACTGTACGATGGCGCGTGCAAGGTCGCGCACATCTCGCCGCGGATCGTTTTAGAGAGTGCGAGTCCTCATTGCTTGCTTGCTCTGGTTCAGAGCAACCTTGGACTCGCCGTGATCCCTTCAACGGTTCGATTCGCGAAAGCAGATCCGCGCGCCGTGCCCCTCACTCAAAACGGCAAGGCACTGGGACTGTGGATGCAAGCCCTCTGGGATCCCCGACGCTACACCCTGCCAGCGGCGCACAATTTCATTGCGGCGCTTCGTGAACACGTTAAGGAAGACTATCCCGGAAAGTCATTGCGCATCGGCCATCTGTTGATGAACCCGCGTTCCACCCGCGCGCGCCTAAGACGATGAGCTGATCCTCGCTTTCATCTCGCTTTGCTTTGAGTGCGATGGGCATGAGACGTGCCGTAGGCCCTCGATGAATACGCCTACTGATCCACTTCGCTTGCGGCAGTCCACCGGCAGGCGCCAAACCGCGCTCAAAGGACGGCAGCGCGCCGCGCTTTACCGCAATCTAAAGAAGGTGTTCGGACTTCGCCAATTGCGCGACGGCCAGGAAGCAGTGATCGGCAATGTCATCGCAAAACGCTCGACGCTGGCGATCATGCCGACCGGCGCAGGGAAGTCGTTGTGCTATCAGCTACCGGCACTTACGCTGACCGGACACACCGTGGTCGTCTCGCCGTTGATCTCGCTAATGAAAGATCAGGCCGATAAGTTAAACGAGGCCGACGTTCCTGCGGTGGTGCTCAACAGCACCCTATCAACGTCGGCCGAAGAAGAAGCGCTACAAGCTATTCGCGACAAGAAAATACAGTTCATATTCACGACGCCCGAGCAAATGACAAATGCAGGGCTGTTGGACATCTTGGCGTCGCAGCCAATCAACCTACTGGTAGTAGACGAGGCTCACTGCATCTCGCACTGGGGTCACGACTTTCGTCCTGCATTTCTCGAGCTAGGCGCCGCTCGCCGCGCACTTGGCGCACCGCCGGTGCTCGCCTTAACGGCCACCGCGAATCAGCAGGTTATTGACGACATAGAGCAACAGCTTGGCGTTTCGCTGGACGTCATCAATACAGGCGTGTATCGCGACAACCTGCATTTCAAGGTGCATCAGATCACGCGCGAAAACGAGCGCGTTCAGTTGGCGTTGCAGGCGATTGCAGACATTGAAGGTTCCGGGATCGTTTACACAGCCACGGTAAAGGCCGCGACCGAAATGCACCGTGTGCTTGTCGAGTCCGGAGAATCGGCCGCCATTTATCACGGGCGGCTCGGTGCGCGGCGCCGGCACGAGCAGCAGGATGCATTCATGAGCGGCGATGCGCGGGTGATGGTTGCCACCAACGCATTTGGACTCGGTATCGACAAGCCCGACATCCGTTTTGTCGTGCACTTGCAATTGCCGCCGAATCTTGATGCGTATTACCAGGAAGCAGGGCGCGCCGGCCGCGATGGCGAAGCTTCGAGGTGCCTTCTAATCTACTTTCACGAGGACCGACGCCTGCGCCAGTTTCAGCAGCTCGGTCGTTACCCGGCGGCTGAAGACGTCATTGCCGTGGTCAGCGCACTACGCCGCCCAAATGCCGAAGCTGTCGCCGAGTCAGATCAAGCTTCGGGTGCGAAGACAGCTTGGATAAGCGCCAAGTCTCTCGCGGAGCATCTGCCCGTATCGAAAGCGAAGATTCAAGTTGGGTTGCATTTGCTAAAGCAGGCTGGCGTCATAGCGCAGAACCGCAAGCGCGAATTGCGTCTAATCAATGCGATCGACGATGACGCTGTTCATCAACTGACGCAGGAGTATCGCGAGCGCGACGACAGCGATCGATCGGCACTGGAAGAAATGGAGTTCTACGCTCGAACCGGTTATTGCCGGTGGAAGGTGCTTCTGGACCATTTTGGCGAAAGCGACGCGTTGGAACGCTGCGGAAGCTGTGATAACTGCGTTAGCCCGCCCAGCGCGCAGCCTTTGAGACGTGAGCGCGAGACTGTCTGACGACACCTGTCTAACAGCACCGCGAGCCACTTACTCCGCCTCGAATCCGTCCTCGACCTGTTCGGCTGCACGCAACACCGCGCGCGCCTTCACTTCGGTTTCTTTCCATTCGTTTTCCGCAATCGAATCGGCCACGATGCCGGCGGCGGCTTGTACGAACAGCATGTTGCCTTTGACGACCGCAGTACGGATTGCTATTGCCAAATCCATATCACCGGCAAAGCTCAGGTAGCCGACTGCGCCACCGTAGATACCTCGCTTAATGGTTTCGAGCTCATCGATGATTTCCATTGCGCGAACCTTCGGAGCACCGGTCAACGTTCCCGCAGGAAACGTCGCGCGCAGCACGTCGAAATTGTTCATTTGTGCCTTCAACACTCCTTCGACATGGCTGACCAGATGCTGTACGTGCGAGTACTTCTCAATCACGTACTGCTCGGTCACCTTGACGCTGCCCGTTTCGACGATACGGCCAATATCGTTGCGTGCAAGATCGATCAGCATCAAGTGCTCAGCACGCTCCTTTGGATCGGCCAACAGCTCCGCGCCGAGTGCTTCGTCCTGCTCAGGCGTTGCGCCGCGCGCTCGCGTGCCCGCAATTGGACGAATCGCAACGTAGTGCTTGCCCTGTCGGTCTTCGCTGCGAACCAGAATTTCCGGCGAGGCACCGACCACATGAAAGTCGCCGAAGTTATAGAAGTACATGTAAGGCGACGGATTCAGCGTGCGTAACGCGCGATACAGCGACAGAGGCGCATCCGCATAGGGCTTGCGAATGCGCTGCCCAAGTTGCACCTGCATCACATCGCCCGCCTCGATGTATTCCTTGGCTTTGCCGACTGCTTGCAGGTAATCCTTCTTCGCGAGCTCGCGATACTCCTCGCGTCGCACACTGGCGCGCGCGTGCGGAGGTTCGATCGGACGAGCAAGCCGCGTCTTTAATTCGCGCAGCCGTTGGCGCGCCTTCGCATAGGCTTCGCTTTTCCCCGGGTTTGCGTAAACGATCAGATAGATGCGCCCCGCCAGGTTATCGATTACCGCGACCTCTTCTGCCAGCAAAAGCAAGATGTCAGGAACGCCAATATCGTCGGGCTTGGGTCGCGCCAGCTTCTTCTCTATCACTCGCACGGTGTCGTAACCGAAGTAGCCGGCCAGTCCGCCGGCGAAGCGCGGCAGCCCAGGTCGCACCGCGACCTTGAACTGCTCGGAATAACGCTGGACAGCGGACAG
>DATEOP010000457.1:0-3557 GCA_035274065.1 Burkholderiaceae bacterium | reverse complement strand
GCTGGCCTTCGTCCTTCATTGCCACAAAGCGCGGGTGCGCCGGAAACGTGCGTGGATCGGATTCGCGCAACTCAACCTGCATGTCGGTATCGATAACGCCGGGCGCCAGCGAGACGATCATCGCGCCGCTGCGCGCATGCGCTTCATCGAGCGCGACGACACGCGAAAAATGATCGAGCCCCGCCTTGGCTGCGCAATATGCGGCCGTCCCCCCTAACGGTGTCTTGCCCGCTCCGGAGGATATGTTCAATACCTTGCGCGGAACAGTCCAGCCACGGGTCGCGCGCAAGAACGCACGCGTCAACAGCATCGGCGCCTCCAGTCCCACGCGCAGTACTGCGACAAGCAGGGCAGCATCGCCGTCGACGATCCCCCCCGGCTTGCCCGCGAGTGCCGCGTTATTGATCAACGTTGCAGATGAAAACGAATTCTGCTGACCGGCGAGCCAAGCTTCCAAACGATCCGCTGCTGACCTACCTTCTGTCAGATCGATCGCCCATTGCTCGAGCGACACGCCTCTTTTCGCGGCTCGCGCCTCAAGCGCGTGACCCGGGTGTCGCGACATCGTCAGCAGCGCAGCGCCGCGCTCGACAAGTTGCTCTGCTATCGCAGCGCCAAGTCCGCGCGATGCGCCGGTCAGGATCATCAAAGGACGAGGAGGCTGCATTACACGCCTTGCTTCAAGCTGGCTTCGATGAAGTCGTCCAGATCACCGTCGAGCACCGCTTGCGTGTTACCTACTTCGTAATTGGTGCGCAGATCCTTGATGCGCGACTGGTCCAGCACGTAGGAACGTATCTGATGGCCCCAACCAATGTCGGTTTTTGAGTCCTCGAGCGCGGTCTGCTGCGCCTGTCGCTTGCGCAACTCCTGTTCGTACAACTTCGACTTCAGCATCGCCATTGCTTCGGCGCGATTACGGTGCTGGCTGCGATCGTTTTGACTCTGCACGACAATGCCGCTCGGCAGATGCGTGATACGTACCGCCGATTCCGTTTTGTTGACGTGCTGGCCGCCAGCGCCTGAAGCGCGGTACACATCGACCCGCAGATCCGCCGGATTGACTTCGACCTCGATCGTTTCGTCGACTTCCGGGTAGACAAACACGCTTGCGAACGACGTGTGCCGTCTCGCGTTTGAGTCAAACGGCGACTTGCGTACAAGGCGGTGAATGCCTGTCTCGGTACGCAACATGCCGAATGCGTAATCACCTACGAGCTTGATCGTCGCGCCCTTGATGCCGGCGACCTCACCGCTTGTCTCGTCGAGCAATTCCGACTTGAATTTGCGGCGTTCGGCGTACCGTAGGTACATGCGCTCGAGCATCGACGCCCAATCCTGTGCCTCAGTGCCTCCGGCACCCGCTTGAATCTCGATAAAACAGTTATTCGGATCAAGCGGATTGTTGAACATCCGCTGAAACTCGAGCTCGGCGACCTGTTTGGCGAGTACGGCTACATCCGCATCTACCGCCAAGAGCGTCGCTTCGTCGGCGTCGCTGCGGGCCATGGAAAACAGCTCGCCCGAATCGCTAATCGCTGATTCGAGCATGCGCATTTTCTGCACGATCCCTTCGGCGGTCTTTTTCTCTCTGCCAAGCTCCTGTGCGCGTTTCGGGTCTTCCCAGACTCGTGGATCTTCTAGCGCACGACCGACTTCCTCTAAGCGGCGCTCCTTTGCATCGACGTCAAAGATACCTCCGCAGTTCGGACAGGCGAGTGCGCAGGTCCGCGACGGTGCCTTCCACTTGATTCAGGCGCTCGGCTTCCATGATGTCCTTTGAGTTTCGATGGCGCCGGAATTATAGGGCGGCATATTCGACGACTAGTTGCAGGCGGCGCTCGCCCATATAGTCCTCGACGACTGGTCGATATGCGAGTCGCACAGTGCGAGGCAACTGCTCGGTGCGAGAAAACCAGATTGCATCGAAAAGACGGCCGTCGAGATCGAGTACGAGCTTCAAGTGCTTGTCCTTGACCAGGCGCTGTTCGACGACGACAAACTCGTTATCAAAGAGTGGTGCAGGAAATCCTTGTCCCCAAACGTGCGCATCGATTGCTTCGATCAGCGACAGCACCACCTCGTTTGCGGCAAGCGCCCCATCGGTTGTAATCGTGCGCTCGAAGAGCGCTCGATCGCACGAGTTACGCGTCGCATCTTCGAACGCCGAAACGAAGCCGTCGTAGCTCGATGCGGACATCGTCAAGCCGGCTGCCATTGCGTGGCCCCCGAAGCGGCGGACAAGAGAGGGTGCCTGCTTGGTCACCAGGTCGAGCGTGTCGCGCAAATGCACGCCGTCAATCGATCGGCCCGATCCGCGCAGCTCGCCATCGCTAGCGCGCGCGAATGCAACCGTCGGCCGGTGATATTTTTCTTTGATTCTCGATGCAACCAATCCGATCACGCCCTGGTGCCAACCTTCGTCGTATAGACAGATCGTGCTTCGGGCGGCCACGGTGGCCGCGTCGAGCACTGCCAAAGCATCGAGCTGCATGTCGCTTTCGATTTCGCGCCTGTCGCGGTTTAGCTGATCGAGCTGGCGGGCGAGCTCGATCGCGCGCTCGAAGCTGTCGGTGATCAGACATTCGATCCCGATCGTCATGTCGGTCAGCCGCCCCGCCGCGTTAATGCGCGGACCGATCGCGAACCCGAGATCGCGAGCGCTTGCCATTCGCGCATCTTTGCCCGCCAACTGGAACAGCGCTGCAATTCCCGGCCGCAGCCGACCGTGGCGAATGCGCTGCAAGCCTTGCCCGATCAGAATTCGATTGTTGCGGTCCAGCCTGACGACATCGGCGACGGTGCCGAGCGCAACCAAGTCCAGCAGGTGATCGAGGCGGGGCTGTGTAACTGCGTCGAACGCTTCGCGTTTACGCAGTTCGGCCCGCAGTGCGAGCAGAACATAAAACATCACGCCGACGCCTGCCAGATGCTTGCTTGGGAATCCGCAGCCGGCCTGATTGGGATTGACGATGCAGGCAGCCGCGGGAAGAGCGGCCCCTGGTAGATGATGATCGGTAACGAGCACCGAAATACCGAGCGAGTTTGCGTGGGCTACGCCTTCAACACTCGCGATGCCGTTGTCAACCGTGATCAACAGATCAGGAGGACCATGTGCGGCGCGTGCGGCAAGGTCAACGATCTCGGGCGTCAGACCGTAGCCGTATTCGAATCGGTTCGGCACAAGGAAATCGACGTGCGCACCCATTGCACGGAGTCCCACCAGGCCGACCGCGCAAGCGGTCGCGCCGTCACAGTCGTAATCGGCAACGATCAGCAGCCGTGAGCCCGCCGCTATCGCGTCGGCGAGCAATACGGCTGCATCTTGCACATGCGACAGTGATCCGGGCGGCATCAATCCATCGAGCACCAACCGCATTTCGCTGACACTCGCAATACCCCGACCCGCGAGTGCACGTGCCAGTGGCGCTGGCACGCCCTCTGTGGCCAGACGACGTGCTGCAGCGGCGTCGAAGTCGCGGACGCGGAGTACCGTCATTCGGAAAATGCCTGTACCAACGTGCGCTGCCGCCAGGGCTTGTATCGATCCGATGACC
>DATEOP010000456.1:0-3111 GCA_035274065.1 Burkholderiaceae bacterium | reverse complement strand
TTGCAGTGGCGGCCTAGGTCGGGTCGTTGATGATGAAATCGATGCGAGCCCTACAAAGGCTCGCATTCGATCGAGCTCCGCCTCGAGCTCGCGTTTGAACGCACGGTCGCGAGGGGCGGACTTGAGATAGCCGATGTCGGTACGCAGCGCACCGTCCTTTGACGTGATATTGCCCCAGCCAATGACGTGCTCGCGCCAAAGCAGTGGCAGTGCGTAATACCCAAACTGCCGTTTCGACGGCGGCGTATATGCCTCGAAGCGGTACGCCCAGTTCCAGAAAACCTCGAAGCGGCGACGGTCCCATACGACCGGATCAAATGGGGTGACGAAGCGCACCACGTCTTCGCTTGCATGGGTTCTGGGCGATTCGTTGCACGGCCAGTACCACTCGATGCCGTTGACGCGGACACACGCGAGCCGTTTTCTTGCACGAGATAACGCGTCTGTCAGTCCCATGCGCCACTGCGGTACTGCGTAGCGTAACCGTCTCACGAGTCCCGACAGACTTAACGCGGGAAGCGGCGCGTACTTCCGCACGATTACGTCGACCAGCAGATCGAGCCGCTCGCGCCGTGCCGCCGCGTCAAGCGGCACGACCTCTTGCGTGTGTACGGCGTAAATACGGACACCTGCCGCTCGCCGCGCGACACGCAGCAGCCCGCGGTAGTGCATCGCATCGAGGAGGTGCGTAGTGGCGTTCGACGATCCACCCCAGTAATTCGAGACAGAACCATGCGAGAAGTGCGCGTCGACTTCGCGCGGGTGGACCGGACCGCGCTCGCGTACGAAGTCCAGCAGCGCCTGCGCGCGCGCTTTGTGCGATGGTGACCAGCGCGAGAAGCGCGCCCGAGGATGCATCAGCTCGTATACGTCGGCGGTAACAAAACCGTAGTTGACGAAGAAGTCTTCCTGGATTCCGAGCTTGGAGTAACGGCGCTCGAGGTCACCGGCCCGATAGTTGGTAACGCGATGGCGTAGCGTCAGGTCCTGTGCGCGTGCCGGGGCGCGTATCGGATCAGCCTGGACGAAGCCGAATGTGTGCAGAGCACGTTTCAGCGTCGTCGGCCCGAAGAAGCTGCGCGCGACTGCGTAGCGTCGAAGGTCGTCGAGTGTGATCTGCCGGTTCAAAGTGAGAGGACGATGCCGCCCGTGCTGGGCGACATTGCCCGATGCAGTGCTGCTCAGTCGACGCGCGCGCCGGAGAACTTCACGATCTGCTGATACTTCGCGAGCTCCCGTCGCAACAGTTCAGCGAACTGTTCCGGCGTCCCGGGCGCAGGCTCAGCGCCCATTCGCGCCAGTCGCTCGCGCATTTCCGAGGATCGCAGTGCGCCAGTCATTGCACTGTTCAAGCGGGCGACAATGGGTGTCGGAGTGCCCGCAGGCGCGAACACGCCGAACCACGTCGAAACGTCAAACCCCGTAAGTCCAGCATCCGCCATCGTGGGTACCTCAGGGATCGAGCTCGCACGTTGCGACGTGGTCACCGCCAGTGCGCGCAACTTGCCGGCCTTGATCTGTGCGGCCGCCGAGGCCAGGTTGTCGAACATAAAATCGGTTTGCCCCGCCAGCAAGCCGAGCTGCGCAGGAGCCGCACCGGCATAAGGAATGTGAACCGCGGAAATTTTCGCCTGCGACTTCATCAGTTCACCGGCCATATGGCCTGCACTCCCATTGCCGCCTGATGCATAGTTGAGCCGCGCCGGATTCTTTCGCGCGTAGTCGATCAGATCGCGCACCGATCGAATCCCGAGTTGGTCGGCCCGCTCGGGCGTCATCACCAGCACATTCGGCACGTGTGCAATCAGTGTGATCGGAGCGAAGTCTTTGATCGGGTCATACGGCAGCTTTGAGAACAGCCACGGATTGACTGCATGCGTGGCAACCGCGCCGATCACGATCGAGTATCCGTCCGCGGGTGACTTGGCAACCTGATCGACACCCAGGTTGCCGCCAGCGCCAGGGCGATTCTCGACGATAACGATGCCGAGCGGCTCCTTGACACGGTCAGCGAGTGCGCGCGCGGCGGTATCGAGCGGCCCACCGGGCGGGTAGGGCACGACGAGCCGGATCGGCTTGTTCGGATACGTGGAGGTCGCTGCAGTCGGTTGCGCGAAAACCTGGGGCACGCTGCTCACTGCAAACAGCGCCGCCGCGAGTGCGCTGATTAAATTTCGTCGCTTCACATTGCCTCGCCGCTCGAAACGGGGCTACTAGTATCGCTCAAAGAGATCAACGCGCAGCCCGACACTGCGCGCCTGAGGATCGAGAAGATGACGATGTGATAACCGCTAAGAGCTGCGCTGCTCAATCTGCAATTTGACCGCGCAGTTTCAACCGCTCGAACGTTGAGTGAACGGATCATCGGCATCGCTCGCCTGCGCAGCGGTCGCTGGCTCGACGTGCAGGCTATCGACCCGGGCGCCCGCGGGCCCGTGTCGCGCCCACTCAATCAACTGTTGTAGCGGCTGATCGTCGCCTACCGCGAGCGCTTCGACGCTGCCGTCGCTGCAATTTTGTACCCATCCCGTAACGCGCAGGCGGCGCGCCTCCCTACACAGGCTGTAGCGAAAACCAACGCCCTGCACACGGCCGGCAATCTTCAAAAACAGCGCAGCCAATTGGGAGGTCCGGGAAATTCGATCGAGTTCATCAGATACCGGCGATTGCATACACTTTGCGGATGGTACGGAAGGTTTCGGCGCGCACGCTGCGCTTCGCCATGAACGTATGGCCGCCGTTTGTGGGTGCGGGTATTGGCGTGCGCCACATCGCGCCAGACTTTCGCAGCGCGACGGTGGAGATGCCGTTGCGCTGGACCAATCGCAACTATGTCGGCACCCACTTCGGCGGCTCGTTGTACGCGATGGTCGACCCTTTCCTGATGGTGATGCTGTTACATAACCTAGGCGGGGAGTACCACGTGTGGGACAAGTCGGGCTCGATCGACTACCTGGCGCCGGGACGGGGCCGCGTATGGGCGCGCCTGGAACTTGCGGAGAAAGATTTGCAACAGGTTCGTCAGATGACCGAGGCCGGCGACAAGCATCTGCATCTGTTCAGCGTCGACATCAAAGATGATGAAGGGATGGTTGTCGCTCGCGTCGAGAA
>DATEOP010000455.1:0-9761 GCA_035274065.1 Burkholderiaceae bacterium | reverse complement strand
ATGGTATGGGCCTACTGCACGTGTGTACTGTCCCGGCGACAAAACACCGCTGCAGGTCGCTGATCGGATCAAAGCACCGGTACTCGGACTTTATGGCGGGGCCGATAGCGGCATTCCGAATGACAGCGTCGAACAAATGGGGGCTGCGCTAAAAGCCGCAGGCAACAGTCGCTCCGAGATGGTGATCTTTCCAGACATGCCGCACGCGTTCTTTGCAGACTATCGCCCCAACTATCGCAAACAAGCGGCCGAGGACGGCTGGAAGCGACTGACGGCGTGGTTCCAGGAATACCTGTCCTAAGACGCTAGGCTTGACAGCGCTGTTACTCTGAACGGTCAATAAGGGCTACGCGCCGCGTACCCCTGCTTGATGCGCCCCAGGATGACACTCGGCTATATCGTTCTTGCCAATCTGCTGTCGACGCTGCTTTCCCTTGGACTCGCGGGTTGGTTGAGCTTCCGCTACCTGGGCAAGCTGATCGACAAGCTGGTGCCGGTCTCGGCGGGACTTCTGCTTGCAACTGCTGTGACGCATCTGCTACCGGAAGCTTTCAAAGGCGAAGCCGATCCATTTTCGCTCGGTTGGGCAATCCTGATCGGTATTCTGGGCTTCTTCCTGCTGGAGAAACTCTCGCTGCTTCATCACACCCATCATCACGAGGGCGATCTACATCGACACGATCATGGGCACGATGCGAAGGAAGCGGGTCGCGGCGGCGTACCGATTCTGGTCGGCGATGCGTTTCACAACTTTGCCGACGGAGTGGTAATTGCCGGCGCGTTTCTGGTCGATATCAAACTCGGTGTCGCAGCGACGCTCGCGGTAATGGCGCACGAAATTCCGCACGAAGTCGGCGACTTCATGATTTTGCTCAATGCCGGCTTCACACGTCGCCGCGCTTTCATGTTCAATCTTCTTTCCGGAATGTCGGCGGTGCTCGGCGGCGTGATTGGTTATTTTGTGTTGGAGACAATGGAGGCACTGCTGCCGTATGCGCTGGCGCTGGCCGCCGCAAGCTTCATTTACATTGCGCTGTCCGATCTGCTGCCCGAGATGATTCGGCGCTCGTCGCTTTCGAAGTCGCTACCTGAAGTCGGGCTCGTTTTGCTCGGCGTTCTGATTGCCGGCGTTGCCACCGGAGGCTTGCGCTAGCAGGTTATCCGGTTGCGATCGGCCGCGCCGGGTCCGCAATCCATTCGCTCCATGAACCGCCGTAAAGCGCAGAGCCGGTCAGGCCCGCAAGCTCCATCGCGAACACGTTTAGGCACGCCGTGACCCCTGACCCGCACTGATGCGTCACGTGACTCGGACTACGCGTGCCGAGCAGCGCATCGAACTCGGAGCGCAGAGCGCTCGGCGATTTGAACGTCTGGTCTGCATTCAGATTCTGTTGCCACGGCCTATTGCGCGCGCCCGGTATGCGGCCGGCCACCGGGTCGATGGGCTCCTGCTCACCTCGATAACGCTCTGGCGTCCGCGCGTCGAGCAGTGTGCGATCGTTATCGTTGAGCTGCTGCAATACCTGATGCGCACTCACGAGCGGCACCGCCGGATCGCTCGCGGTGAAATTACCGCGCGGTCGCGCCGGCACCTCTCGGCTGATTAATTGCGTCTCGCTCACCCATTTCGGCCAGCCGCCGTCGAGCAATGCGACACGCGGATGACCCAGCCAGCGCGCGAGCCACCAGAGGCGCGACGCAAACTGACCGCCTTGCGCATCGTAAGCAACGATCTGCGTATCGTTGTTAATGCCCCATTCGCGAAATGTCTCGATCAGATCGTCGCGACTCGGCAACGGATGGCGCCCGTTGCTCCCGGTCTTTGTGCCGGATAACTGCGTATCGAGGTTTGCAAACACCGCGCCCGGAATGTGGCCTTCCAGATAAGCGCGGATTCCCGCTTCCGTGTCGAACAAGTCGTGACGCACATCCACAACGCACCAGTGCGAATCGCGCAAGCGCTCGCTCAATTGCTTGACGCTAATCAGCATATTCGAGGATTCCACGTTGGCCATCGGCGAGAATTCTAAATCGCTACTGCACTAGAATCGGGATCGATGAAAGCCCCTGCTGTTGCAGCCAGTCCCTCTGCTTCAAACGTTTCCGCGGAGTCGCTCGGATTTGAACAGGCGCTCGACGAGCTCGATGCGATCGTGCGCCGCATGGAATCGGGGCAGCTGTCGCTCGATGAATCGATTGCAGCGTACCGGCGCGGCGCAGAGCTGGCGCGTTTTTGCCAAAGCAAGCTCGCTAACGCGGAGCAGGAAATCAAGAGGCTGGAAGGCGATTTGTTAAAGCCGCTCGACTTGTCCGAGCTGCGTGGCGGTACCGACAAGAGCAATACCGAATGACGTGTAGCGCCGCCGTGCAGTCGCCGCCGTTTGCGGTGTCACTTGACGACTGGGTAGCGGAGTGCGGCGCACGGTTTGACGATGCCGCGGAACGTACGTTGCCGCCTGCCAGTGATGTGCCGACACGGCTGCACGAGGCGATGCGCTACGCAGTGCTCGACGGGGGCAAGCGAGTGCGGCCGTTGCTGGTGTACGCGGCGGGCGAAGTCACCGAAGCCGAGGGTGACGCGCTTGACAGGGCGGCGTTAGCCGTTGAATTCGTTCATGCATATTCCCTCGTGCACGACGATATGCCGTGCATGGACAATGATGTGCTACGTCGTGGCAAACCGACCGTGCACGTCCAGTTTGATGAGGCCACCGCGATGCTGGCCGGCGACGCACTGCAGGCAGAAGCATTCAAGGTCCTCGCCGACGGCCCATTGCCAGCCTTGCAAACCGCGGCGTTGATACGCGAACTTGCACATGCGTCGTCAACGGCGGGCATGTGCGGCGGCCAGGCCATCGATCTGGCTGCCGTGGGAACCACGCCGTCGATTGCCGAGCTCGAGCGCATGCATCGGATGAAAACCGGCGCGCTGCTAAGAGCGGCGGTGTTGATGGGCGCGCTCTCTGGCCAGGCCTCATTGCTCACCGAGTGCACACGCGAGGCACTTGGCCAATATGGCGACGCAATAGGGTTGGCGTTTCAAATAGTCGACGACCTGCTCGATGTCGAGGCGAGCACCGCGACGCTTGGCAAGACTGCGGGTAAGGACGCAGAGCAGCACAAGCCGACGTACGTGTCGCTGCTGGGCGCGCAGGCGGCTCGCGCGTGGTCGTTGCGCCTGCGCTCACAGGCGTTGCTGGCGGTCGATGGAATCGGCCACAGTGCGCAGCGTCTGCGAGAAATGGCCGACCTGGTTGTCTGCCGAAAGAGCTGACGGGCGTTGCACTCGCATGGACCTTCTTCGCACGATCAACTCCCCTGCCGACCTGCGCGCACTCGACCGCACACAGTTGCCACTGCTGGCCGACGAATTGCGCGCGTTCGTGCTCGAGTCCGTATCGAAGACAGGCGGTCACTTGAGCTCGAACCTGGGCACGGTTGAGCTAACGATTGCACTGCATTATGTGTTCAATACGCCCGAGGATCGCATCGTCTGGGACGTCGGTCATCAGACCTATCCGCACAAGATTCTGACGGGCCGGCGCGAGCAGATGGACCGCCTGCGGCAGTACGGCGGCGTATCGGGCTTTCCGCGCCGCTCGGAAAGCGAATACGACACCTTTGGTACCGCGCACTCGTCGACTTCGATTTCGGCGGCGCTCGGAATGGCGGTTGCGGCGCGCAATCAGCAGTCGGCGCGTCACTCGATCGCAGTAATCGGTGACGGTGCAATGAGTGCCGGCATGGCGTTTGAGGCGCTGAACAATGCGGGTGTCACCGATGGCGTGCGCCTGCTGGTGATCCTGAACGACAACGACATGTCGATCTCGCCCGCTGTCGGAGCGTTGAATCGCTATCTGGCGCGTCTGATGAGTGGCAAGTTCTACGCGGCCGCGAAGCAGGCCGGCAAACAAGTACTGAAAAGCTTTCCGCCTGTATTCGAACTGGCAAAGAAATTCGAGGAGCACGCCAAAGGCATGGTCGTTCCTGGCACGCTGTTCGAGGAGTTCGGATTCAACTATATCGGTCCTATCAACGGCCACGATCTCGATTCGCTGCTGCCGACATTGCAGAACCTGAAGCAGCTCGGCGATCAGTTGAGCGGGCCGCAGTTCTTGCACGTCGTTACTAAAAAGGGGCAGGGCTACAAACTCGCCGAAGCCGATCCTGTGCTGTATCACGGCCCGACTAAGTTCGATCCGACTGTCGGCTATACGGCGGCTGCTGCGAGCAAACCGAACTACACCAAGATATTCGGCGACTGGCTGTGCGATATGGCCGCGCTCGATTCCCGTTTAGTCGGCATCACGCCGGCGATGCGCGAAGGATCCGGTTTGGTTCGCTTCGAGCAGGAGTATGGCGATCGCTACTTCGACGTCGGGATCGCAGAGCAGCACGCCGTAACGTTTGCCGCCGGTCTGGCGTGCGACGGTATGAAACCGGTTGTTGCGATCTATTCGACTTTTCTGCAGCGTGCATACGATCAGTTAATCCACGATGTTTGCATTCAAAACCTGCCGGTCGTTTTCGCACTCGATCGCGGTGGATTGGTGGGTTCCGATGGTGCGACTCACCACGGGGCATTCGATCTCAGCTATTTGCGGTGCTTGCCCAACACTGTCGTCATGGCGCCCTCCGACGAAAATGAATGCCGACAAATGTTGTACACGGCGTTCAAGCACGACGGTCCTGCAGCCGTCAGATACCCGCGTGGAGCAGGACCTGGTGTCGCGATTGAACAGACAATGAGCGACTTGCCGATCGGCCGCGGCGAATTGAGACGCAGCTCCAACGCCGGGCCGGGTCGCAGAATTGCGATCCTTGCCTTCGGCTCGATGGTGTCGCCTGCGCTTGCGGCCGCCGAACAGCTTGACGCGACGGTTGCCAACATGCGTTTCATAAAGCCGCTCGATGACGACCTGTTAGCGAAGCTCGCGCGCACGCACGACGCGTTGGTGACAATTGAAGAGAATGTCATTGCCGGCGGTGCCGGCAGCGCGTGTCTCGAGTCGCTGGCTGCGCAGCGTATCGAAATAGCCGTGCTGCAATTGGGACTGCCCGATCGTTTCATCGACCACGGCGATCCAGCCGCACTGCTGAAAGAATGTGGTCTCGATGCCGCCGGCGTCACCGCGGCGATCCGCGGGCGCTTCCCGGAACTGACACGCACCGTTCGCGTCGTGCAGTCGGCGGCATAGACGATTTCGGCGCAGGCCGATGAAACCGATTGCGATCGTGCAGCACGAGGCCGACACCGGGCCGGGCTATTTCGAGGCCCACTTGTCGAAAAGAGGGTTGCCGCACCAGACGGTGCGTGTGTACGCGAACGATCCGATGCCGCGCTCAGCCGATGCGTACTCGGGTATCTGTTCACTGGGCGGCAGCATGGGTGCGAATGACGAGCTGCCGTGGATCGAGGACGAACTTGCGTTGCTGCGCGACGCCGATCGGCGCGGCGTGCCGATTATTGGTCACTGCTTGGGCGGACAGTTGCTTGCAAAAGCGCTCGGTGCTGCGGTCGTGCGCAATTCAATGAAGGAAATTGGCTGGAGCAGTGTCGAGGTCGACGATGTCGAGCTTGCACATGATTGGATTGGCAGCGAGACGGTGTTCGACCTGTTCCAGTGGCATAGCGATACCTTTGCGTTGCCGACACGGGCGCGGCGATTTCTGAAGACACCGTTATGCGCGAATCAGGCTTTCGTTATCGACGGGGGCGATCACGCTCACCTTGGGATGCAGTTTCACATCGAGATGACGCCGGCCCTGGTCAACGGTTGGGTCAGCAATGTCTATGGTCGGCGCGAGATCGATGAAGCCTTCGTGAACCAGCACGGCGTCGGTGTGCAGCGCGCAGAAGAAATTTTGTTGAACCTGGACGAGCGTACGCAGCGAATGAACCGCCGTGCGGCTCGGGTGTATGACCGCTGGCTACGGGGGCTGCGACAGTAACGGGTCGCTAACGGCGCAGTCGCGCAGGCTTCCACGGATCCGACAAACGGCTCGATCCGTAAAGTTCCTGGACGGTCGCCGCTGGGCGATGCGGGCAGATTCTCTGATGCACGCTTGCCAGCACCATTAACTCGGCCATCGCGTCCGGCGCCAGGTCAAGTGACACATCGCGGCCGCTGTAGACCTTTTCAAAATACTGATTCAGCTCGGGATAACCCCACAGCAGCCGCAGCGTTTGGATCACGTCCGGGTGTCTTCGCTCCAAAACCGATAAACGGCCGTCTCGGCTATCTGCTGCAGTCGACGGGCGTGCACTGGGCGTTGCAGCCCGCTGGTCAAAGTCTGGGTCGATCGATGCGACAAAGGCATTGAAGCGGGAAGATGTTGTTCGCATGGCGCCGGAGGTTAAGGGTAATCCGTCCGGATGACAAAACGCCGCCGACGGCCGGTCGGTTTTGTCTCGAAGCTGGCAAATTCGCTTGTTCAGTCGCGGAAATTTTCGAAGGTCAGTGGGACTTCGGTTATCTGACCGCGCAGAAGTGCGATGGATTCCTGCAGCGAGTCTTTCTTGGCGCCGGCGATGCGCACGGCGTCTCCCTGGATGCTGGCGGTGACTTTGAGCTTGCGTTCCTTCACCAGCGCGACGATTTTCTTGGCAAGGGTTTGCTCGATACCATTTTTGATCGTGATGGGCTGCTTTAGCTTGTCACCCGAGATTTTTTCGGGTTTTTCAAATACGAAAAGCCTTGCATCGACGCCTCTTTTGGCCATCTTGCCGGCAAGCACGTCGCGCACCTGCCCCAGCTTGAATTCATCGTCCGCGTACGCAATGAGTTCGAAGTCCTTGTGTTCGAAGCGCGCGTCCGATCCCTTGAAATCGAATCGATTGCTGATCTCCTTGTTGGCCTGATCGATTGCATTGCGCACTTCGACCATATTGGGCTTGCAAACGACGTCGAACGACGGCATGACAGGTCTCCGGCAACTCGGCGCCAGTGTATCGGGCTCAGTGTCGTGTCCGGTCGTTCGCGGGCAACAAACCATGGCGGCGATTCTCGGCGTTCTTGTGCCACGAATCGACGGAATAGGACACTAGACTCAGCCCATGAAGGTTCTTGCCAACGGTTTGATCGAGCGCGACGTTTCATTGCGCTCATTCAATACGTTCGGCGTCGATGTCAGCGCGGCGCTGTTTGCACGGGTGCGGTCTGTTGAAGATCTGCAGCGGGTGATGGCCGACCGCAGCGTTGCTGGCGCTCCGCTGCTCACGTTGGGGGGCGGCAGCAACGTTCTTTTCACGCAGGACTTCGATGGCTGCGTGTTGAAGGTCGAAATGCCCGGCGTTCAGCACGACGACGACGGCACGCGCTGGTTGGTGCAAGTGGGCAGCGGCGAAAACTGGCATGCGATTGTCGAAGGCTTGATTGAACAGAACAAGCCGGGGCTCGAAAATCTGGCACTGATCCCGGGTTCGGTGGGCGCTGCCCCGATCCAGAATATCGGGGCCTACGGAGTCGAGCTCGCAGAGCGCTTTGAACGACTGCAGGCTTGGGATTTCGCCACGCAATCGCTGCAGACGCTGACCGCCGAGCAATGCGGCTTCGGTTACCGCGACAGCGTTTTTAAGCGCGCTAATGAGTCGCGATTGATCGTTAACGTGACGCTCGCCTTGCCACGGCAATGGACGCCTGTCACCGGCTATGCCGACGTTGTTAGCGAGCTGCGCGACCGAAATATCAAACAGCCACAGCCACGCGATATTTTTAACGCGGTCGTTGCGATTCGCAGGCGAAAATTGCCCGATCCGGCAGCGATAGGAAACGCCGGCAGCTTCTTCAAGAATCCGGTGATATCGCGTCAGCAACGCTCCGCGCTGATCGAGCGTCATCCTTCACTGGTCAGCTACGACATCGGTGGTGGGCGCTACAAGCTCGCGGCCGGCTGGCTGATCGACGCTTGCGGGCTAAAAGGAACCGTGCGCGGCCAAGCGGCCGTGTATGAAAGGCAGGCGCTGGTGCTCGTCAATCTTGGCGGCGCCACCGGTGCCGAAATCCTTGCTCTGGCGCGCGAGGTGCAGGATGCAGTGCGCGCGAAGTTCGGCATTGAGTTGGAGCCCGAGCTGCGCATCATTTGACGTGACGCGCCTCGCTACGGCCGCGCCGCTAGACTGCGGACTAATCACGCTCGCACAGGGGGATCCGCATGAACAAGGAAATTGTGTCGACATCTTCTGCACCGTCGGCGATCGGGCCATACTCACAGGCGGTCAAGACCGGGCTGGTGGTGTTTACCTCCGGACAGATCGGAATCGATCCAGCGTCCGGCGAGCTGCGCCCGGATTTTGACGAACAGGTCCGGCAGGCATTCAAGAATCTGGCTGCGGTCGCGAAGGCGAGTGGCGGGTCGCTTGCGAACGCAGTGAAGTTCACGTTGTTTCTGACTGACCTCGATCAGTTTGCAAAGGCCAATGCGATCATGGGTGAAGTCGTGCCGAAGCCTTATCCGGCGCGTTCGACCGTCGGTGTCGCGAGCTTGCCGCGAGGCGCCCAATTTGAGGTCGAGGCGATTCTGGTTCTGTAGCCCTTGGCTGCGCGCAAAGTCCGGAGCGACGCAAACGCTGCACCGAGCAACACGATCGCAGCACGGCTCGCGCGCGCGGGGCTTGTTTCCGATTGGGATTTCGTTTTGCATCTCCCACTACGTTATGAGGACGAAACACGCATCACGCCGATTGCCGAGTTGATCCCAGGCAGTGAGGCGCAGGTGGAAGCCGAAGTTCTGTCCTCTGACGTCGTGTATCGCGGTAAGCGGCAATTACGGGTAACAGTGCGTGACGAGTCAGGTCAATTGATGCTGCGCTTTCTGAACTTCTACTCGTCGCAAATCAAGCAGATGCCAGTGGGCCGTCGATTTCGCATCTTTGGCCTCGTGCGCGGCGGGTTGGCCGGCGCCGAAATGATTCATCCGCGCATGCGCGCGTGTGACAGCACGGATCCGTTGTCGCGGTCGCTGACCCCGGTCTATCCGTCACCCGAAGGCGTGCCGCAAACGTGGCTGCGCAAGCGAATCGATCGGGCGTTGCGTGACGTTGACATCGATGACCTGCTGCCTGCCAATATGCGCGCGCGTCATAAATTAGATCGACTAAAGGATGCGGTCGAGCGGCTGCATCGGCCGCCACCCGATGCGGATCCGCTGGCACTTCAACGGCGAACCGATTCTGCATGGCGCCGCCTGATGTTCGATGAATTGCTTGCGCAGCAGCTTGCATTGCGCGCCGCACGCGAGGCACGAGCGGACCGGCGCTCGCCGGTGCTTGTTGGCGATGGCTCCATTAGCTCGCAGCTATGCGCTCGACTGCCGTTCACTTTGACTGGCGCCCAGCAACGCGTTTGGCAAGAGATCGAGCGCGACCTTGCGCGAGAACAGCCGATGCATCGTCTGTTGCAGGGCGACGTCGGCAGTGGCAAGACGGTCATTGCAGCGCTCGCCGCGGCACGTGCGATTGAGAGCGGGTATCAGACCGCCCTGATGGCGCCGACCGAAATCCTGGCTGAACAGCACTTCCGCAAAGTCGCCGAATGGCTGACACCGGTCGGCGTGCGAATCGAATGGTTGGCAGGACGTCTGACGCCTGCAGCAAAGCGCGCGGCCCAGGATGCGGCGGCTTCGGGCCAAGCACAATTGATCGTCGGCACGCATGCGCTTATTCAGGAAGCGGTTGCATTTGCGCGGCTCGGTCTGGCAATTGTCGATGAGCAACACCGCTTTGGTGTTGCTCAGCGTCTGGCATTGCGCGGCGGCGCCGG
>DATEOP010000454.1:0-4186 GCA_035274065.1 Burkholderiaceae bacterium | reverse complement strand
CGCCTCCGGGACAGGATTGGCACTGGCAAATGCGTAGCCCAGCGTGCTCATGCGATCCGTCACGCGCTTTGCGATCGCGTTGACCCGCTCTGCGCTGAAGACGTCGCCTGGCTTTACGTCGATTAGCGGCAGCATCTCATCGTCAAGGCCGAGCAGTTCGCCGCTGAGCTTGATGCCGGAAACGGTGTAGCGCTCACCTTCGGAGACGTTGACCGAAACGAAGATGTCGCGCTTATCAGGGCTGATCGAAACCTGCACCGAGTCGATCTTGAAATCCAGATAGCCGCGATTCAGATAGTACGAACGTACCGTTTCAAGATCCGCCGATAGCTTTTGCCGCGAATACTGATCGCGCTTCGTGTACCAAGACAGCCAGTTCGGCGTCGAAAGTTCCATCTGGCTGCGCAGCACGCCGTCACTGAACACATTGTTGCCTGTGAACGTGATCGATCGAATACGCGCAATCTCGCCTTCGACTGCCGCAATCGATACGTTGACGCGGTTGCGCTCAATCGGCGTAACCGTCGTCTTGACGTCCACGCCATAAAGACCGCGCGACAGATATTGCCGACGCAGCTCCTGCTCGGCGCGATCGAGCAAAGAGCGGTCGAAGATGCGGCCCTCAGCCAGGCCCACGTCGCGCAGCGACTTCAGCACCTGGTCTTTTTCGAATTCCGTCACGCCGGTCAAATCGATCGCGGAAATCGCCGGCCGTTCATCAACGATCACGACCAGGACGTCACCGTCCACCTCAAGGCGCACGTCCTTGAACAGTCCGCTTGCATACAGCGCGCGAATCGCCTGCGTGCCGCGTTCGGGGTCGAAACGATCGCCGACGCGAATCGGCAAGTAAGAAAATACGGTGCCCGGCTCGGTGCGCTGCACGCCTTCGACGCGAATGTCGCGGACGACAAATTCCTGTGCGGACGCCGTAACGCACCACGTCGCGACGACAGCGGCTGCGATCGTGCGCATGACAGGGCGCAGCGCCGGCCGCAAAGTTGCAGACATGCGCCTAGATACAACGCGCCGATTCAACTGGCTGTCCCCGTCTGAATTTGTTGTCTGAAAAAATCAGGAAAGCAGCCGCAACACGTCGTTGTAAAGCGCCAGCACGGTGAGCAGTCCCAGTAACGCAACGCCGGCGCGCTGCCCCCACTCGACGACCCAATCTGCAGGCGGGCTGCCCTTGAAAATCTCGATTAGATAATACAGTAGGTGCCCGCCATCGAGCATTGGGATCGGTAACAGATTCAACACAGCGAGGCTGATTGACACCAGGGCGAGAAAGCCGAGGAACGCAGCCAGACCGATGCGCGCGGTTTGCCCCGCATAATCGGCGATCGTGACGGGTCCCGACAAATTTCTCCACGATGCTTCGCCGGTGAGCATCTTGCCCAGCATCTTCAATGAGAACACCGCGGTGTCTGCCGTCTTTTCAACTGCTCGCGGAATGCTCTCCAGCGGCCCGTATTGAACCTTGATCGGCGGAAGCCGGTCGCTCAACTCTGCGCCGATCCGCCCAAAGGAGTTGCCCTTGTCGTCAGTGATTCGCGCCGGCGTTACCTGAAGGCGGAGCAAGCGCTCGTCACGCTCAACCCCGAGCTCCAGCTTTTTCTCGGCCGATGCGCGGATCGCCGCGCGCAGTTTGTCCGCCGTCGAGATCGGCTCGCCGTTGATCGAGATGACGCGATCGCCAGTTCTCAGGCCGGCTTGGGAGGCGGGGCTTTGCTCAGTGACCTGTCCTATCCGCGTTGGCCCCTGATACAAGACGAAGCCCATGCGGCCGATCAAGTCGCCGTCAAGGTCTTCGGGCGTAACCGACGCGGGTTGGATCGTCAGTTCACGCCGTCGCGCATCGGTGCCTTCAACTTCGATTTCAATCGGGTCGGTCGAGACCGCACGCTGCAGCAGTAACCAGCGCAATTCGTTCCACGACCGAACCGGATTTCCCGCGACGCCGATAACGGTGTCTCCAGCCACTAAACCTGCCCGCGCCGCAGCCGACGCAGGTGCCGGTGTTCCGACCACAGCGGCCGGCTCGAAGACTCCGACGACGCTCAAGAACCAATAGACAGCGACCGCGAGCAATAGATTTGCAACCGGGCCCGCGAGCACGATGCCGATCCGTTTCGACACGGGCTGCCGATTGAAGGCGCGAGGCAGATCAGCCGCCGCGATAGGCAAGCACTCGGGATCGCGCTCATCGAGCATTCGCACGTAGCCGCCAAGCGGCAACGCAGCCACGACCCATTCTGTTCGATCAGGACCTCTTACCCACCGAGCAAGCGGACGCCCAAAACCAATAGAGAACCGCAGCACCTTGACGCCCGACTTCTTGGCAACCCAGTAATGCCCATACTCATGAATCACCACCAGCAAACCGAGCGTCAACAGGAAGGCAGCAATCGTTGTCAGTAGTGTCATTGAACTTCCAGCACCAGCTCGTTGGAACGCGCACGCGCCTCGCGGTCGATGTCCAACACGTCGTCGATGGTGCTCGGCGGCGGTGGGTCGTATGTGTCGAGCATCTGTTCGATCGTCGGGGCGATGGCGGTGAACGGTAACCGTTCTTCGAGAAACGCTTGGACCGCAACTTCATTGGCGGCGTTCAACACGACGCTGGCGGCACCGCCGCGACGCAGAGAAGCGTACGCATAATCAAGGCAACGGAAGCGCTGGCGGTCGGGCACCTCGAACGTCAGCGGCCCGACGGTGGCGAAGTCGAGCCGCCGTGCTCCGCTTGCGACTCGCTCGGGCCATGCAAGTGCATACGCCAGCGGCGTTCGCATATCGGGTGTTCCCATTTGCGCCAGCACCGATCCATCCGTGAATTCGACCATCGAATGAATCACGCTCTGCGGATGGATCACGATGTCGATGCGATCAGGCGTTACACCGAACAGCCAACTCGCTTCGATAACCTCGAGCCCCTTGTTCATCAGCGTCGCCGAGTCGACCGAGATCTTGCGCCCCATTACCCATTTCGGATGCGCGCACGCTTCGTCGGGAGTCACACGGTCGAGATCGTCACGATTTAAAAAAGGTCCGCCCGACGCGGTGAGGATCAGGCGGGCGCCTGCGCGTTCCGATGGGCTGACATTCGCGAGGCATTGATGAATCGCATTGTGTTCGCTGTCGACCGGGAGCAGGACGCCGCCGCCGCGCTGTACCGCTGTCATCAGCAGCGCGCCGGCGCAAACGATCGCTTCCTTGTTCGCAAGCAGCAACCGCTTGCCGGCCTCGGCTGCGGCCAGCGTCGACTGAAGCCCCGCCGCTCCGACGATCGCCGCCAACACGGTGTCGCAGCTGTCGGCCTGCGCGACTTCAACCAGCGCGCGCTGTCCGGCGCGCGCAAGTGTTTTCGCTCCGCGTGAATGCAGCGCGTCGCGTAGAGCTCGCTCGAGCGAAGCATCGCCAATTACCGCAACGTCAGCGTCGAACTTGGCCGCGATGTCCGCCAGCTCGTTGACGCTCGATTGCGCGGTCACTGCGTGCAGGCGAAAGCGTTGCGGATGGCGGGCAATGACATCAAGCGCGCTGGTTCCGATCGAACCGGTCGCCCCGAGAATCGTGATACTTCTCATCGAAACAGCCACTGAATTACGACAGCGGTAGGCAGCAGCGGCACCATCGCGTCAACGCGATCGAGCACACCGCCGTGGCCTGGCAGCAGCTGTCCGCTGTCTTTTACACCCGCCTGCCGTTTCAGCAGACTCTCGTACAGATCGCCAACGATCGACAGCGCCACCAGCACCGCGAGCAGGAACAACGCAAACGCCGGGCCGACCGTGGCGAACAAATTGTTCGAATAAATTCGAGGGTCGGGATCCAGTATCCAGATCACAACAGCGAGCAGCAAGACCGCCAGAATCGCGCCCGCGACGCCTGCCCACGTTTTGCCGGGACTGATATGAGGCGCAAGCTTCCTGCGCCCGAAGGCCCGGCCTGCAAAGTACGCGGCAGTATCAGCAGTCCATACGATCAACAGAACCGAAAGCAAGACGAGCACTCCCTGCGACAAGAACCGCATCAGCGCGAACCATGCCGCCAGCGTCAAGAGCACGGCGAGCGCCATGCCGACAACGCGGGGCAGGCGAAGCGTCATTGCTCTGGGCTGCACGAGCAGCGCGACGATCGCGATCCAGATGGCAACGGCTACCGCGCCCAGCGGGAACACCAACGC
>DATEOP010000453.1:0-4703 GCA_035274065.1 Burkholderiaceae bacterium | reverse complement strand
CAACATAACGGCCCCATGCCGATGCCAAATACACTCCAAGTTCTGTGCCAGGCCGTTTTAAGAGAATTGGAGGGGATTTCGCGGTTAATTGCCGCTTTCCGTGACGCGCATCGTCACATGTTGCGGCCGGTTTTTGTCACGCGGTGACTCACCGTGACCGGCTCATCCGGTTGGATGAGCAGCGTGTTGCTTATGCCGCGGCTTGGACTGCCGGCGCGTTAACGAACTCCATCCGCACGCCGGCGAGCTCGATGACGTCGCTGTTTTTTAGTGGATGCGCAGCGGAGCCGAGGTTGACTCCGTTCACGCTGGGGAACATTTCGCCTTCGACATGCGCGATGAAGTAGCCGGTGGGCCGCCGCGTGATGACCGCGACCTGATGGCCAGGGCGGCCGATCGTCGTCAACGCTTTGACGAGCTGCAGCTCGCGTCCTTCGTTGGCGCCGGTCAAGATCTTGATCGATGCTGCGGCAGGACCGTCTTCGCCGTTGGCTCCCGGTTGTCGAATCTGGATCGTTGCTGGGCCTGGGCCGTAGAACTCGCGGCGCAGCGGCTGGGACGTGTCGATATCAACTTCACCTTCGGTACCAGTGGCGCCGTCGGCCAGAAACTTCAAGCGGTACTTGCCGATCTCAAGAGTGTCGCCGCTCTGCAGCAGGTGCTTCTTGATAGGCTGGCCGTTGACGGTGGTGCCGTTGGTGGAGCCCAAGTCTTCGAGGTAGACGTCGCCGGCCGACGTGTAGATCACCGAGTGCTCGCCGCTGACGGCGAGATTGTCGATCACGATATCGTTGTGCGAGCGGCGGCCGATGGTGGTGCGGTCTTTGGCGAGACCGACTTCACGCAGCACAACGCCGTCCAGACTCAGGACCAGCCTAGGCATAGATTCTCCCTCGGCCATCATTTTGTTCTCTCGCTCAATTTTGCCAGCGTGCAAAAAGGTTGCCAATCAACGGCTTACTTTGACGATACGCGCTGGGGCTAGACGGGCACAAGCTCGCCATTGACCAGATCGCCTTCGGTGACCTCGATCGCCGCCGCCGTCACCTGCATTTCACTGACGGACGATACTCGAACCACAATCACCGAGATATTGTCCCGACCGCCCGATTCGTTGGCCAGATCGACCAGCCGTCGCGCCGTCTCGTGCATGTCTACCTCGTTGATCGACAGCAGCCCCTCGATCTCATAGCTGCCTACCATCTCCGTCAAGCCGTCCGAACACAGCAGAATGATGTCGCCGGCCAGAACGTCGACATTGTGAATTTCGGGCTCGATATCGGCCCCGGCGCCAAGTGCGCGAGTGACCAGATTTTTGGCCGGCAACGAGCGCGCTTCCTCCTCGGTAACCATTCCGGCGTCAAGCAGCTCCTGCGAAAACGAGTGGTCTCGCGTCAGCTGTTCGAGCATTGAATCGCGATAGCGATACAGCCGCGAATCTCCGGTATGCGCCACCCACAGCCGGCCGCTGAGAAACCAGCCGATCACCAGCGTGGTGGCCATACCTTCGAACGCCGTGCTGTTCAGCGCGGCGTTGTAGATGTTCGCGTTGATGTCGGTCACGGTGTCATAGATCGCCTCGTCGGGCGTGAACGTGCCGTCGTCGGCATCGATCGTTTCGATCGACGATGCGAGTCGCTCTAGCACCGAGCTGATCGCCATCACGCTCGCCACTTCGCCTGCGTTATAACCGCCCAGTCCATCGGCCAGTACAAACAAGCCGCAAGACGGATCGGCGCCGATCGCGTCCTCGTTCAGAGGCCGTACCAGCCCCGGATGAGTTTTCAGCGCGAAGTCGAGTGAAAAGCTCATCGTTCGTGGCGCAGCAAATTATTTGACGAGGACGACAGGTACGGAGCTGCGTTGCACGACGCCTTGCGCAACGGAGCCAAGTGCTGCGGCGGTGTACGAACCCAGCCCTCGTGTGCCCATCACAATGTGATCGATATTGTTGGCATCCGCGTAGTCGGTGATTACCTCCCACGGGACGCCGACCAGCGTGTGAACGCTGTATTTTGCACCGGCTTCGTCGAGGATCTTGCGGGGCCGCTCAAGAGCCTGGATGCTTTTTTCGCGGTGGTATTCGTCCAACGATCCTCTCGAGACGAAGCTGCTCACGTCGCCGGACACTGCCCGCTGCACGTTCAGCAGGTGAATGTCGAGAGGCTCTGCAGACGTTCGAGCACGCACATGCGCCGCAACGTACTCCGCGGCGCGCGCCGCATTATCCGATGCATCCACCGGTACCAGTATGCGGCGGAACCCGCCGGCGCTTGCAAAGGCCGAAGACATCGGCTCGCGCGCTACCTCTCTTTCCGGCCGGCCCGCAAACGCACGAGCAGCAAGCCATTTCCCAAGAAGAACAACCAGAACCGCGCCCGCCGCGGGCGCAACCCAGTGAAGAATTTTGGCGTTCGCGTCCACCCATTCGGCGACCAATGGGTCGGTGACAGCCATTTCACCCGCTACCCAGCCAAGCAATGCAGCGCCGATTGTGATGATGACGGGCCAACGTTGCATCAGCTTCAGCAGCATCGTCGAACCGAAGACGACCAGTGGAATAGAGATCGCAAGTCCGATAATAAGAAGCGTGAGGCTTCCCTTCGCCGCCGCCGCAACCGCGATGACGTTATCGAGGCTCATCACCAGGTCAGCGATCAAGATCGTCTTTACCGCTGCTCCCAGAGAGCCGACGGCCTCGCCGCCGCCTTCCTCTTCATGTTCAGGCAGCAGCAACTTAACTGCGATCCACAGCAGCAACACCGAGCCGACCAGCTTCAGATACGGAAGGCGAAGGAGCTCGACTGCCACGATCGTCAGCACGATCCGCATGACCACCGCCGCGCCGCTGCCCCACAGAATCGCTTTTTTCTGTTGGTGCTTAGGCAGCGACCGAGCGGCAAGCGCGATCACGACGGCGTTGTCGCCGCTCAGCACGATGTTGACGCCGATGATCTGCATCAACGCAACCCAGAAACCGGGTGTTATGAAGTCCATCGAGGTAGCCCTAAGTGCAGGTCATGTGCGCTACAGCTCGCCAGCTCAAGTCAACACGCTTTTCAGCAGCTTGCCAATCTCGGAAGGGTTTTTCGTGGTGCGAATTCCGCATTCCTCCATCGTCGCCAGTTTTTGCTGCGCTGTGCCCATGCCGCCTGAAATGATTGCGCCCGCATGCCCCATCCGCTTTCCCGGAGGTGCGGTTACTCCGGCAATGAATCCGACCACCGGCTTTTTCATGTGGTCGCGCACCCAGAACGCCGCGACCTCTTCGTCGTTGCCTCCGATTTCGCCGATCATCACGACAGCATCGGTTTCGTCATCTTCATTAAAGAGCTTCAGCACGTCGATGTGTTTCAGGCCATTGACCGGATCTCCTCCGATTCCGACCGCGCTTGACTGCCCCAGTCCCAATTCGGTTAACTGGCCGACCGCCTCGTATGTCAGCGTCCCAGAGCGAGAGACAACTCCAATCCTGCCTTTACGATGTATGTGCCCCGGCATGATGCCAATCTTCAGCTGATCCGGCGTGATCGTGCCCGGGCAATTGGGACCGAGCAGCAAAGCTCGCTTGCCGTCTTTGCGCATTCGATCGCGCACGATGACCATGTCGCGCACCGGAATCCCTTCGGTAATGCAGATAACGAGATCCAGATCGGCGTCGACAGCTTCCCAGATCGCGTCGGCAGCTCCCGCAGGTGGCACATAGATCACCGAAACGTTGGCGCCGGTTTCTTTCTTCGCATCCCTGACGGTGCCAAAAATCGGAACTCCCTCGAAATCTTCACCGGCCTTCTTTGGGTTCACACCGGCAACGAAGCAGGCCTTCCCATTCGCATACTCACGGCACATTCGCGTGTGAAACTGGCCCGTCTTGCCGGTAATCCCTTGCGTGAGCACGCGGGTGTTCCTATCGATCAGAATGCTCATTGCTTTTGACCTGCGGCAGCAGCCACGACCTTCTGCGCAGCCTCCGCCATCGAGTTGGCGGAAATGATCGGCAATCCCGACTCTGCGAGCATCTTCTTGCCGAGCTCTTCGTTGGTGCCCTTCATACGCACCACCAAAGGAACCTTCAACTGAAGAGCGCGTGACGCAGCGATGACACCTTCGGCAATCACGTCGCAGCGCATGATGCCGCCGAAGATGTTCACAAGAATGGCTTTCAGCTCGGGGTTGCGAAGCATCAGTTTGAACGCCTCGGTCACCTTCTGCGGCGTCGCCCCACCCCCGACATCGAGAAAATTCGCGGGCTGACCGCCAAACAGCTTGATCGCGTCCATCGTTGCCATCGCAAGGCCAGCGCCGTTGACCATACAGCCGATGTTGCCGTCGAGCTGTATGTAAGACAGGTCGAACTTCGATGCTTCAATCTCGGAAGGATCTTCTTCATCGAAGTCGCGCAATGCAACGATGTCCGGATGCCGAAACAATGCATTCGAATCGAAATTCATCTTGGCATCCAGAACGATCAATTGTCCGTTGCCGGTCAGCACCAGAGGATTGATTTCGGCTAGTGACGCATCGGTTTCCCAAAACGCCTTGTAGAGTCCCTCAAAAATCTGGCGCGCGGCAGGAACGCTGGGCGGCGGTATGCCGATCTTGATCGCAATGTCGTCAGCATCAAGCTTGCTCAATCCGAGTGACTGCTCGATATGCACCTTGTGAATCTTTTCGGGCGTATGCGCCGCGACTTCCTCGATGTT
>DATEOP010000452.1:0-2066 GCA_035274065.1 Burkholderiaceae bacterium | reverse complement strand
TCACACGCCGGGCCACACACGCGACTCGATGTGTATCCAGGTGGAAGACCATCTGTTCACCGGCGACACGTTGCTGTTCGGCGGTACCGGCCGCACCGATCTGCCCACCGGAGATCCGGAGGCACTTTACGACAGCCTGTTCGCGGGAATTCTGCGGCTGGACGGTGCGCTCAAGGTGCATCCGGCGCACGACTACAAAGGCGGCGTCGAATCGACGATCGGGCGTGAACTCGCCGAGAATCCACGCCTGCAGAAGCGCGACCGCGCAGCGTTCGTTGACATGATGCGCAGCCTCAATCTCAGTATGCCGACGCACATCACCGAGGCACTACGCAGCAACATGAGCGGAGGAAAGACCGTCGCGCAATTGCTTGCGGAAGCGGCTGCCATCGTGCCGTTCATGTCGCTGGCCGAGCTCAAGGCGCGCTTCGAGGCGGATCAGAATCTGATCGTGCTGGACGTGCGCGAACGCGACGCCTACGAGAAGGGCCACATCCCTCGGGCGCGGCTGCTGCCACGCGGCCAGCTCGAGCTGCGTGTCAACGATGACCTGCCTGATCCGACCAAGCGCATCGTCGCGTGTTGCGAGTTCGGGCGCATTTCGACGCTCGCGGCAGCAACGCTGCGCGAACTGGGCTACCAGCGCTCCGTAGCCCTGGACGGCGGAGTGAAAGCGTGGCGCGAAGCGGGCTATCCACTCAAGTCCGGCTCGGAGCCATAACACTGACCCACCGAGTGGCGCAGTGCGTGTTTGCGTTGCAATCCGCGGCTTTTATCTAGCCGCCAACACCACGGCGGAAGAGACGCGCGTACAGCGGCGCCGCAACGATCATCAGCGTCACTACAATCAGCGCCGCAGAAATTGGCCGCGTAACGAAGATCGCCAGGCTGCCGTGGGATAGCGTCATCGACTGGCGCAATGCGGTTTCCAGCATCGGTTCGAGCACCAGTCCAAGCACGAGCGGTGCGATGGGGAAGTCGTACTTTTTCATCAAGTAGCCGACGACACCAAACGCACTCATTACCCACAGATCGTCGGCGCTGTTGGACTGGCTATAGACGCCAGCGATGCACAACGCAAGGATCACCGGGTAAAGAACCGTATAGCGGACGCGCAACAACATGGCGAACATGCCCGCCAGCGGCAGGTTCAGCAGCAGCAGCAGGAAGTTACCGACGTACATGCTTGCAATGACGCCCCACACAAGGTCAGCATTTTTCTGAAACAGCTGCGGGCCGGGCTGCAGCCCGAACATGATCAGCGCGCCGAGCATGACCGCCGTGGTGCCCGAGCCCGGAATGCCAAGCGCGAACATCGGCACCATCGCGCCGGTGGCTGCTGCATTGTTAGCCGCTTCGGGTGCCGCGACACCTTCGATCACGCCGGTGCCGAATTTCTCCGGGTGCTTCGAGATTTTCTTCTCTGCGGCATAAGCCATGAACGAAGCGATCGTTGCGCCGGCGCCGGGAAGCACGCCAATTACAAATCCGATCAGCGTCCCGCGCACGATGGCCCAGCGGCTCGCGATCCAATCGAGATAGCTCGGCATCAGGTTGCGAATGTTGAGTTCAACCTTGGGTGGCTTCAGCGCCTGCTCGACACTCGCGAGCACTTCGCCGACACCGAAAAGCGCGACCGCGAGCACCAGGAAATCGATGCCGTCCATCAGCCACAGTTGGCCGAACATGAAACGCGTGTTGCCTACTTGCGGGTCGACGCCGATCGTGGCGATCATCAAACCAACAAGGCCCATCATTAGCCCCTTCACTAGCCCGCCACCGACCAATGACAGCGAGGTAAGGCCGACCAGCACCAGAGCAAAATACTCAGGCGGCCCGAAATACAGTGCGAAGGCGGCTAGCGCCGGCGCCAGCAGCATCAGCCCAAGCGTGCCTACGGTGCCGGCAAAGAATGAGGCGATGGCGGCCAGGCCAAGAGCCGCGCCGGCTCGTCCGTTGCGGGCCATCTGATAACCATCCAGGCTGGTCATCACCGTGGATGATTCGCCGGGAATGCTGACCAACACGGACGTCAGGGTGCCGCCATACTGCGCACCGTAATAGAC
>DATEOP010000451.1:0-10509 GCA_035274065.1 Burkholderiaceae bacterium | reverse complement strand
ATCGAAGTTAAGAGCTCGGATGAGGAAACGACGGCACTACTGTCGCCACTCGACGATCCCATCACGCGTGCGGCCACTTCAGCCGAGCGCGCAGTGTCGCGCGGACTCGGCGGCAGTTGTCAGGTTCCATTAGCGGCGTACGCGGAAGTCAGACGCGACAGGCTGTGGCTGCGCGCGCTGGTAGGTAACGCTAAGACGGGCTCATATGTCGAGGCTGAAGCCGAGGGACCGATCGCTAATCCCGAGAACCTGGCGTCACGTGTGGTTGAGCAGCTGACCGAGCTCGGCGCGCTGCGACTGCTGGCTGCGTAGCAAGGTCGCGCAATGCGGGTGATCGTCACGCGCCCGGCGAGTGCGGGCCGCCGGCTAGTCGACCGACTCCATCGGCATGGTTACCGTGCGTGCTGGTGGCCAGTGTTCGACATCGGCGATGCGCCCGATCCGCGGCATGCTCGGGAAGTACTGGCTAGAGTAAGCGACTATGACCTCGTGATCTTTGTCAGTGCCGCGGCCGTGCGAGCAGCGAAGCCGCTGCTGGGGGGTGCGTGGCCGTCTGACACGACGATCGGGGCCATCGGCGCATCTACGCGCGCCACCGTCGACGCCGAACTGCGGTCGCCTCGGGACATGGTGGTCTCTGCGGCTGACGAAGATCAGCAATCGGGATCCGAAGCGTTCTGGCGCGCCTGGCAGGCGACCAACCGCCGGGCGCATCGCGTGCTGCTGGTCCGGGCGCAGGACGGCCGCAACTGGCTGATTGAACGTTTTGTCGAGCACGGTGCGACAGTCGATGCCTTGGCGGTGTATTCGCGTGATCGGCGTCGACCCTCTGCGGGCGAGCTACAGAACCTAAATGAGTGGATGACCGCCGGCGAAATACCTGCCGTGGTGTTTAGCAGCACCGAAGCGGTGGCGGCATTTGACTATCAGGTTGATTCAACCGCGCAGGCTTGGCTGCGCAATGGCATCGCGATCGCCTGTCATCCGCGAATCGGTGAGCAACTGTTGTCAAACGGCTATGCGCGTGTACTGAACGCGACATTCAGCGACGATTCCATCGTCGCCCAGCTAGAATCGATCGGCGTTAAGCCGCAAGCGCGATAGCTCGGGCTGGCTTGCGAACGCTGCTCGCAAACATGCGAGCGTTGATTCGATACTGACTGATTTGCCTAACTGCTCTGAACTGCGCCGTGGCAGACGAACCGCTGCAATCCTCGCCTAGAGCGCCGGAAAGCTCTGCCTCTCCGACGTCCGGATTTGAGGTCAACCGGCGGGCACTATTTTGGGTTTCGATCATTGCGTTAGGGTTTGCAGTATTCGCCGCCGGCTATTCCTATCGCCAGCTAGGAAACGTCCGGCGAGAATCCGCACAGCGGTTGGCCGAGCTGCAGCAAGCGGTAATCACGGCCAACGACACTGCAAATCGCGCTGACGCCGAGGCCCGGGCTGCTCGCCAGCAGGCAGCGGTTGTCGAGGCGCGGTTAGCAGAGGAACAAGGTCAGCGCGAAGCACTCGAGCAGCTGTATTCCGATCTGTCTCGCGGGCGCGACGATGCAGTACTGGTAGAAGTTGAGCGCCTGGTCACAGTCGCCGCGCAGGAGTTGCAGCTGAGCGGCAATGTTGCGACCGCGTTGGCGGCTTTGCAGACCGCGGACGTGCGACTGTCACGCTCCGATAATGCTCGATTTGTTCCGCTGCGACGCGTCCTGGCGCGCGATATCGAACGCCTGAAGGCCGCCCCCGCGGTTGACTTCACAGGCATCGCACTGAAGCTCGATCAGCTTGCATCGTCGGTCGAGGCGTGGCCGTTGCTGGCTGGCGTCATAACGTCTGCGTCGACTCCAGCAGAGACTGCCGAGCCGCTGTCTTCCGCCATCGGTGGCAGCTGGTGGCAACGCCAATTGCGCGCGTTGCAGAGCGAGCTCAGCGAGTACCGTGATTTGATTCGAATCCGTCATGTCGAATCTCCGGAGTCGGTATTGCTCGACGGTCAACAGCAAACGCTGGTGCGCCAACAGTTGCGTTTGCGACTGCTGAACGCCCGACAAGCGCTGCTTGCGCGCAACGACCGGCTGTTTCGCGCGGATCTGTCGGAAGGTCAGGCACTGCTGGCGCGCTATTTCGATACTAAATCGTCATCAGTCGCTGCGGCACAGTCGCTGATCAAGCAACTGGCATCGACCGCTCTTTCGGTAGAGGTGCCGACAATCAGCGACAGCATGGCTGCGATTCGCGCGGTTCGAATCACGCCACTTTCGCCGGGCCGTTAGTACAGGAATCCGCGTGCGTTGGCTGAGCTCCGCATTACTACTGGCGCTGCTTGCCGCGCTGACGGCTCTGTTCTTGAAAACCAACCTTGGCAACGTTGCGTTCTTTGTCGCGCCGTATCGCGTTGATGTGTCGGTCAACCTTGCGCTGGTCGTCCTAATACTGCTGTTGAGTGGCGTTTACTGGGCCGCGAGGGTCGTGCAGAAAATGGCGGATTTTCCAGAACAGGTGCGGCTGTATAGGGCGCGGCGCGAAGAAATTGGCGGCAATCGAGCCTTGATCGAATCGCTGAAAAATTTTCTCGAAGGACGCTTCGCGCGCGCTGAGAAATCTGCGCGAGCTGCCCAGTCAACGAGCTCCACCGCCGGAATTGCGGCGTTGGTCGGTGCGCGCGCGGCGCATCGAATGCAGGAATACGGACGCCGCGACGAGTGGCTTGAGCTGGCCGGTCTCGATACCGATGTTGATACGGCGCGCCTGGTGGCGAGCGCCGAGATGTTGACCGAGCAGCGTGAGAATGACGCGGCGTTGTCCGCGATCCACAGCTTGCAGGGAGAAGGGCGTCGGCACATCCACGCGATGCGGATCGCTCTCAATGCAAATCTGCAGTCCGAGCGTTGGGACGACGCGCTTAAAGCACTGCGATTGCTCGAAAAGAGAAATGCCCTGCATCCGGTTTTGGCGCGCAGGTTGAAGTGCACCATTTACCGCGAGCTGCTGACCGCGCACAGTGCAGACCCGGCGGCGCTCGAAGCGGTGTGGCGAGCAATTCCTGACGCCGATCGGCAGTCGATAGAGGTTGCCATCGAAGGCGCGCGGCTGTTCAACGAAGCTGGGCTCGGCGCGCTCGCAGTCGAAGCGATCGAAAACGTGCTGCGCGATTCGCCGGCCGAATGGGATGATTCTGCGCGCACGCTTCTCGAAGAATACGGGCGGGCGAAAGGGTCGTCACCGCGCGAGCAACTCGAGCGTGTCGAGGCCTGGCTCAAAGATGCACCATTCGCGGCTGCGATTCGCGCGGCGCTGTTGCACGCCGCGGGAGCGATCTGCTGGCAGCAACAACTGTGGGGAAAGTCCAAGGCATACTTGCTCGAAAGCTTGGCGGCGGACAGAACTGCGGCGACACTTCTCGCGCTCGCACGGCTGGCCGATGCTATTGGTGACGAGCGCGAGGCTGCGAGCTATTTCAAGGAAGCAGCGCTTGCTTTCGCAGCAGAGCCGAAGTCAAACGCTGATACGCCGGCTGCCGTCTTGCGCGCGGCTCAACGTTGATCGTTACCGAGCCGGCTTGACACACGCTTAACGCGCCTCATACTTCATCGCAGGCGCTGTGAACGAAAAAGGGAGACAACATGAGACGCACCTTGTTTTCGGCGCTTGTAGCGGCGATCGTGTTCACCACGGTTGTGCCCGCAGTTGCGCAGACGACGGTGAAGTTGGGCTACGCGACGACGCCGACGTCCCACTATGGTGTCGGCTCGAATGCCTTTTGCGAGGAACTCGAAAAGCGCACGAGTGGCCGCTACAAGTGCCAACAGTTTCCTGGGTCGGCGCTCGGTGGCGAGCGCGAGATGATCGAAGCCGTGCAATTGGGCACGCTCGATATCGTCAACACGTCGACAGGGCCGGTTGGGAATTTCGTTCCCGAAGTCAACATCGTCGACATTCCATTCTTGTTTCGTGATTACGATCACGCGCGGCGTGTCATGGACGGGCCCATCGGTGACGAACTGCGGGCCAAGTTTCCGGCCAAGGGTTTGATTGCCTTGGCTTGGACCGAGAACGGCTTTCGTCACATGACCAACAGCAAGCGGCCGATCGTGAAGCCTGAGGATGCAAAGGGCCTCAAAATTCGCAGCATGCAGAACAAGGTTCACATGCAGGCGTTTCAGTCGATCGGCATTCAGCCAACGCCGATGGCGTTTCCTGAGCTGTTCGGAGCATTGCAGACGGGAGTCGTCGACGGCCAGGAAAATCCGATACCGGTGATTTTGTCAGCCAAGTTTTCGCAGGTACAAAAGTATTTGTCTCTGACCGGGCATGTCTATTCTCCGGCGCTACTGATCGTTTCGCCCGCGCTATGGAACAAGCTTTCTGACGTGGACAAGAAAGCGTTTACCGAAGCAGGCAAGGCAGCATCTATCGCGCAGCGTAAGAAGGTGAACGACGATGAGCGCGATGGCATTGCACAACTGCGCGCCGGCGGAATGGAAGTCGTGACGAGCGTCGATAATCAGGCGTTTCGCAACGCGATGACGCCGGTGTGGGGCGATTTCGCAAAGCAGTTCGGCGCAGCGAACATCCGGCAGATCCAAGAGTTCAAGTGAAGAACTTCGAACTCGGATGTTTCGTTGAGGCAAACTTCGCGCTGCGAAGTTAGGCGACGCAGTCCCAGCCGAAACAAAACATGAAGAAGATTCTTGACTTCGGATCTGCCCTAGTCACGCCTACAAAGGCAGGGAGGCGAAACCGAGCATCATCAGCGCGCCCGAGATCGTAAGCGACACGGCAAGATGCTCTGCGGACTCGCTGTCTCTTATTCCCAGTAATCTGCGGTTGCCGCTGGCCCACCAGCCGCAACTGATTAGGAACGCAACGGCGAAAAGCAGAATTCCGGGTAGAAGAAACAGCGTTAGACCTGTGACGTACATCGGAATCGAACCGATGATCGCGACGGCGAGGCCGCGCCGCCAGCACAACGGCCGCGAATATATTTTCAGCAGAGCGACCCCAACCAGTCCCTGCATCATCGGCGCGATTGCGACGCCAGCCCAAAGGGCGAAAAACGGCTTCCAGTCACGGCCGCGCTGCACCGAGTAACCGAGAACATAGTGCCAGTCGGTATTGAAGTAGCGAACGCCAATTTCGCAAGCGAGCGCGATGCCGAACGCGCCGGAGAACGCCAGCACCAGCAACATTAACGACAGCCGACGGTCACCAAATCGTGATTCGACCGCATCCCACCAATAGCCGGGCTCAGTGGCAGCGTGCATCAGTTGAGTATCAAAAAAAAGCCCGCGGTAACGCGGGCTTTTGAGACCTGCTTCCGATCAGGCGGCCACGGTACTGACCGTATCGCCCCTGAGGTTGGGGTAACGCACGTGCTCGACGAAATCCTGCAAATCGCGGCTTGGCTCCTTGGTGACCACGCTGACGATGATCAGCGTGAGCAAACCGATCGGAACGCCGAACACGCCGGCCGAGATCGGCGCAATGCCGAACCATGTGTCCATTCTGGTCGTGCCAAACCATTCGATAAATTGCGGATAGGTTCTCGACATGTAGTACAGGCAGGTACCGAGACCCGCCACCATGCCGGCGATGCAGCCCCATTTGTTGGCGCGCTTCCAGAATACCCCCATGACCAGCGATGGGAAGAACGCCGAGGCCGCCATCGAAAACGCCGCACCCACCAGGAACAGAATATTTCCAGGCTTCTGCGATGTGACCCAGGCTGCGAACAGCGCCACCACAAGCAGCAGGATCTTGGAAATCAATACCCGCTTCTGCGTCGATGCGTTGGGGTTGATCATCTTGTAGTACAGGTCGTGCGACAACGCATTGGCGATCGTCAACAGCAAACCGTCTGCAGTTGAGAGCGCCGCAGCGAGACCCCCGGCGGCCACCAGACCCGTGACCACATACGGCAATCCGGCGATCTGCGGTGTAGCGAGCACGATAATGTCGCCTCCCAGAGTGATCTCGGCCAGCTGGACGATGCCGTCACGGTTGACATCGACGACCGACATTAACGTCGGATCGATCTTGGCCCAGGCGGCTACCCATTGAGGCAGGCTCGCAAACGCGGAGCCCACCACGTTATGGTAGATCTCATATTTGACGAGAACCGCGAGCGCAGGTGCAGTGAAGTACAGCAGGAAGATGAAGAACAGCGACCAGAACACGGACTGGCGTGCCTGGTTGACCGACGGCGTTGTGTAGTACCGCATCAAGATATGCGGCAGCGCCGCCGTGCCGAACATCATGCAGAACACCAGCGCCAGGAAATTCCGGCGCTTGGTGTCACGCTCCGCATCGCCGGCGTCGCCGGTTTTGTTGGTGGGATACGGGGTGGCGTGCTGAAACGGAGGCGCGGACTTGGCGGTGTTGGACGCTACCTGCTTGTTCCACGCAGTTCGCGCGGCGTCGACTGACGTCGGATAATCCGTCAGCGCCTTTTCTGCCGCACGCATGTCCGGTGCGGCGCTGTTGGCCGTCTTCAGGTCTTCGACCCGCTTGGCAGCCGCAGCGCGGCCTTCTTCCCATGACGCCGGCAGTGCATCGACCCGCGCTTTGGCGTCGGCCGCGTTCTTCTTGTAGATGTCACGGACTGCGACTTCGGCCGGAGCGGTACGCAACTCGTCACCCTTCGCGGTGACTTGCTGCAGTACTTGGCCGTAGACCAGTTGCGGAATCGGAATGCCGGTGATCTTTACCGAGAGCCAGACGACCGGAATCAAGTACGCCAAGATAAGAATGATGTACTGCGCCACCTGAGTCCAGGTGACCGCACGCATTCCGCCCAAAAACGAGCAGACCAGGATCCCACCCAGTCCGAGGAATACGCCGATCTCGAACGGAACGCCGATAAAGAACGACGTGATAATGCCAACGCCGTAAATTTGCGCCACTACGTAGGTAAACGAGCACAAAATCGCCGCGAAGATACCGATCGATCGTGCAATGTTGCCGCCGTAGCGAGCTCCGAGAAAATCCGGAATCGTGAACTGTCCGAACTTACGCAGATACGGCGCCAGCAACAGCGCCACCAGCACGTAGCCACCGGTCCATCCGACCACGAAACCAAGGCCGTCGAAGCCGAGCAGGTACAGCGTTCCCGCCATGCCGATGAACGACGCCGCCGACATCCAATCGGCGCCGGTGGCCATGCCGTTGAACAATGCCGGCACCCTTCGACCCGCCACGTAATACTCGGCGACCTCAGCAGTGCGGCTCATGATGCCGATGCCGGCATACAGCGCGATGGTGGCGAACAAGAACGCGTAGCCGATCCAGACCCGGGGCAAGCCCATCTGCTCGAGTATCGCGAGGACTATGACGAACGCGATGAAGCCGCCCGTGTACCAGGTGTAGTACTTGCGCAGCTGATTGAAAAATGCTCGATTTGCGCTGACGGTCATGCTCATGCTTGGTCTCCTTCGTCGACACCGTACTCAAGATCGAGCTTGCGCATATAGCGTGCGTAGAACCATATGATGATGACGTAGATGATCAGCGATCCCTGTGCCGCCATGTAGAACGACAGTGGCCAGCCGAAGAAATTGATCTCGGCCAGCGGGATCGCGAACCAGGCCATTACGTACGTGACCACAAACCAGATCGCCAGAAGAATTGCGGTGATCTTTAGATTGCGCCGCCAATATTCTCGATGTTTTTCAGTCTGCTGCATGTTCGCTCCTCGATAGTTTTTTCGACTGCCTGATTACATAGCTTCAACAGTTGCGACCCCCTTCGAAACTAAACCCTCATCCGGACCGCGTGCTACGGCACGTGGCGGTGTCTGTTGCAGGTCCCGCTTTAATCCCGCTGAATACTTCGGCTCGAAATCCGCGAGTTGTTCGTGAAGCTTCCACGCCTCGTCGCCGCGGCCAAGATGGTGATACGTCATTGCGAGCTGGTAATAACCGTACGGACTGAATGGCTGCAGCTTGATGGTGCGCTTGAAGGCTTTGGTCGCCTCTTCCAGACGGCCGTCTCTAATCAGCACTAAGCCGAGGCCGTACCACGCGCGGTCGAGCGACGGCTTTAGCTCGACGGCCTTGCGAAAGCAGCGCTCGGCAGCGCCAAGCTCTTCCCTTTTGTCGTGCAGAAATCCCAGATTGAACCAGGCATCCGCTGCAAGCGGATCGATTTCAACCAGTTGTTCGAACTCATATACCGCTGCCGTCAAGTCGCCGGACTCTGCGTGCAGATTGCCCAGGGCGGAGCGCGCAACAGTATCGCGCGGTGCGAGCGCAATGAGTCGGCGGTAAACGCGGATCGCTTCCGGCGTGCGCTCGAACAGGACCGCGGCATAGGCCAGGCACCGCAACTGAATGCGGGTAATCAAACATGCGATCGCCGTCATCCCGTCATCGGCCTTGTTGTACCGCAGCACACGCGCGCTGCTGCGGATCGACACGGCAACTGCCGGCGAGCTCGAACAGCACGACCAGCCAGACGACGAACAGCAGGAAGAAAGTGGCCAGCGGAATATGACGGTCGAGCACGAACTTCGGCGTCACCAGCCGCGTCAGCCGGGTAAAAGGGCTCGTGACAACCTCGAACAATTTGTAAACGAGGTTCTGATGCCGCCGATTCCAGGCAAAAACTCCGATGGCGAACTGCGCAATCAACGCCATGGCGGCAATCTCGAGCACTGCCTTGACGATCGTCAGCAAGGTGGCCACGCGCTTGCTTCTCCTGTTTGCACAACGTCGACATAACAGCGTTACCCTTCAGCTGCTCGCGGTCACAGTTTCACCCCCCAAACGGCGCCGCGACTGCTAGATGACTGCGGCATTATCTGCTCGAGGTCGCAACTCATCACGGCTGCGAACTTGGGCTCGAAATGCCCAACTCTTATGCGTCTTACCTCGCTGCGGCCGAGGTGATGCTAAGTCATGCCGAGCCAATAGTAACCATATGGACCAAAATGTTGAAGCCTGTGTTGTGTTTAAGCGCAGCGACCACTTGCTTCCAGCGCCCCTGACGTATAAAGGACCTGCCCGAGCCGCACCGTGCCATATGTGCGCCGTCGCCCAACGCTCCTGACTATTAACGTAAACCCGGTTGCTGCACCTGCGCGCTGCTTCGTCGCTATTTATTGTTGCCTGCTAGGGTCTCACCAAGCCGCTTGAGGACGGCAGCCATGTCGACAATTCGGGCACCAGCGTCAGGATCAACAGCACGATCAGATGCGCAAGTAGAAACGGCCGCAGATCGCGCACAAGCGCGCCGATGGGCACTTTAGACACCGCAGAAGTCACCGCCAGCAAGCCGCCCACCGGCGGCGTGATCAATCCTAGCGTCAGGTTATAAATCACGATCATCGCGAAGTGAACGGGGTCGATGCCCGCAGCGTATGCGACCGGTGCCAGGATCGGAACCAGCACCATCACGCCGGGTAGCGGCTCGATGAAAATGCCGAAGATCAGCAACAGCACGTTGATCAAGAGCAACAGCGTGAGCGGGCCCACTTTGAGGCCGATGATCCAGTGCGCGAGCGACTGCGGTACGTTTTCAATCGTCAGTACCCACGCGAACGCTGCGCTAGCAGCGACAATCAGAAGTACTGATGCGGTCAAAATCGCAGAGCGCGACAAAATCGCTGGCAGGTTTCTCCAGTGCAGTGAGCGGTAGACAAACGCGCCGCAGAGCAATGCGTAGACAACGGCTACAACAGAGGCCTCGGTGGGTGTAAAAATCCCCGCGCGGATTCCACCAAGGATGATGACAGGTAGCAGCAGCGCCGGAATTGCGTTCACAGTGTTGCGCATCATTTCGCGTGCGGATGGCCGCAGCTCGTCGGCGCGATACTGACGCTGCGTCGAAATAATCTGATTGACGATCATCATCGCCACGGCGATCAGCAGTCCTGGCAGCACCCCCGCCATGAACAACGCGCCGGCGGACACGCGGTCGTCCTGCAAGGCGTAGATGATCATGATGATCGACGGCGGGATGATCGGGCCGACGATCGCGGTCGATGCCGTCAGCGCAGCGGCATACGCTTTCGAGTACCCCGCCTTGTCCATCATCCTGATCATCATCGAGCCGGGACCTGCTGCGTCGGCCAGCGCCGAGCCGCTAATGCCTGAGAAAAATGTAAGCGACAGCACGTTTGCATGGCCCAGTCCGCCGCGTCGATGGCCGACAAATTGCGACGCAAAGCGCAACAAGACCTCGGTCAGCTTGCCGCCGGTCATCAGCTCTGCGGCAAGAATGAAAAACGGCACGGCAAGCAACGGAAAGCTATCGATGCCGGTAAACATCTCCTTTAAGACGACGATCGCGGTGTATCGGTCGTCGATGGCTACCGCGAGTAGCGCGGCGGCGGCAAGCGCGAACGCGACCGGCACGCCGAGCGCAAGCAACACCGTGGCTGTGATAAACAGCGTCCAGGCCATCAGCGAGGACGATGGCGGTTATGGCTCATTACAGTGCCGACGCAAGCTCTCGATCGACACCGTCTTCGTGCTCGATCGGCGTACCGATGATGTAACGGCGCGCGATGAAACC
>DATEOP010000450.1:0-3647 GCA_035274065.1 Burkholderiaceae bacterium | reverse complement strand
CAATCTGCGCAATGCGTTCGCAGCCGCAGAAGCGATGTCTCCATGTGTCCTGTGGGTCGACGAGATCGAAAAAGGAATATCGGTCGATAGCGGTGACGGCGACGGCGGCGTATCGCGCCGCGTGCTTGGAAGCCTGCTCACCTGGATGTCAGAGCGCACCGAGCCTGTCTTCATCGTTGCGACATCGAACGATATCTCGCAGCTGCCGCCTGAACTGATCCGCAAAGGACGTTTTGATGAGATCTTCTTTGTCGACTTTCCCAACGACGAAGCACGCATACAGGTCGCGACCATTCATCTGAAAAAGCGCGGCTACGATTCCGCACAGTTTGACGTCGCCGGTCTAGCCAAGTTGTCCGAAGGATATTCAGGTGCGGAAATTGAACAGGCAATCGTTTCGGCGTTGTTCGAAGCGCGAGCCCGTAACGAAGCGCTGCGCCCCGCAGATATTCTTGCGGAGATCGAGCGCACGCGTCCGCTTTCAGTTGTGATGGCCGAGAAGATTGACCAGCTACGCGCGTGGGCTGCCGACCGCGCCGTGTTTGCCGACGACGACCTCAGCGCGTCACGCTCGCCGCGCGAAAATTAAATCGTAGGCCGCATGGCCGAGCCGCTCGCCACGGGCGTGAAACTTTGTCACTGGGCGTGCACACAATGGATTCTCTGCGGTCGGTGCATAACCCGCATGAAGATTGGCGAGCGTCGGTTCAGCGCCGAGCACCTCGAGTGCTTGCTGCGCGTAGTGTTCCCAGTCGGTCGCGAAATGCAGGTAACCGAGTGGCCCTAAGCGCTCCGCTAGCGTCGATACAAACGCCGGCTGTAATAACCGTCGCTTGTGGTGCCGTTTCTTGGGCCATGGGTCTGGGAAAAAAATATGGATCCCGGCCAGCGAATTGGGCGCGACCATGTCCTGCACGACCTCAACTGCGTCGTGATGCACGATCCGGATGTTTGTGAGCCCATGTTCGACGATCGATTTGAGTAACGCACCGACGCCAGCAGAAAAGACCTCGATACCCAGAAAGTTGATGTCTGGCCGCGCTTCGGCGATCACTACCGTTGTCTCGCCCATGCCGCAGCCGATTTCGAGCACGGTCGGCACGTCACGGTCGAAGATGCGGGCAAGATCGATCTGAGCAGCAGCGTACGGAACGCCGAAAGTCGGTAAAAGCTGATCGAATGCCTGCTGCTGCGCTCGTGTGGTGCGACCGCGCCGCAGCGTGAAGCTGCGAATGCGTGGATACGCGTCGTCGCAGGTGGTGGATCGCTCGGAATCTTCCGGCATGGTGCCGGCATTCGCCGGAGGCCGACGGTTCAAGCCGCTTTGCTCGGTGCGATCACGCCACTGACCGGTGAGCTCGCGCTCGCGCTGTAAAGTTTTTTCGGCATGCGACCTGCGAGGAACGCTTCACGGCCAGCTTCAACCGCCTTACGCATCGCGCTCGCCATCATGTCTGGGTCCCTGGCATGTGCAACGGCGGTATTCATCAGCACGCCGGCGCAACCGAGCTCCATGGCGATTGCCGCATCGCTGGCGGTGCCGACACCGGCATCGACAATGACGGGGACTTTGGCCTTTTCAAGGATCAGTTGAATGTTCCACGGATTAAGAATTCCCATGCCCGAACCGATTAGCGATGCAAGCGGCATCACCGCAACGCAGCCGATCGACTCAAGCGTCTGAGCCTGAATCGGATCGTCGCTGCAATAAACCATGACTTCAAAGCCTTCGCGCACAAGTTGCTCGGCAGCCTTGATGGTTTCGGGCATGTTCGGATACAGCGTCTGCGGATCGCCGAGGACTTCAAGCTTCGTCAAAGTGTGGCCGTCGAGCAGCTCCCGCGCCAGTCGTAGCGTGCGCACCGCATCGTCGGCGGTGTAGCAGCCGGCACTGTTGGGCAACATCGTGTACTTCGAGGGCGGCAATACGTCGAGCAGATTGGGCTCGCCCCGGGTCTGGCCGATATTCGTCCGGCGGATCGCGACCGTGATGATCTCGGCGCCACTTGCCTCGACCGCTAGTTTCGTCTGATTAAGGTCCTTGTACTTGCCGGTGCCGAGCAGCAACCGTGAACCAAATCTGCGAGCGCCGATGATCAAATCGTCAGTCATCAGCCGCCTCCGACCGCTATCACGATCTCCAGCCGATCCCCGCTGTTCAGCTCGGTCGATCGGTGCTGGCTTTTTGGCACGATCTCGCCGTTACGCTCGACGGCAACCCGCTTGCCCGCGGTGTCGAGTTCGGTCAGCAACTGTGCAACGGTCGTGGCGTGTGGCACCTCGCGAGTATGTCCGTTTACCGCAATCGAGATAGGAGTCATGTTTATCAAACAATCTGGAGCGGGTGATGGGGATCGAACCCACGTCTTGAGCTTGGGAAGCTCAGGTCCTGCCATTGAACGACACCCGCGCACAAAAAAAACGAGCCAGGGCATCAATTTACATCAGGGTTACTGCCAACGCAGGCGCTGTAAGCAACTACCGGCGGTAGCGACTAAGCCCGGACTTCCAGTAGCTCAGTGAAGTCGGGGACGGACGGATTGCAGACCTAGGTAGCGGCAATCTGATCGGAAAGGCACCTTAACCACGTGGAGATGACCAATGAGAAAAGCATGGCTCGCAATACCTGCAATGGTGATGTGTATGGGCTTTGCGCCCCTAGCATCTGCCGACGAAGTGTTCAAGTTCGAAGATTTTTTCAAGATGGCCGATACCAACAAAGACGGCATGATGACCAAGCAGGAATTCATGAATGCCGCCGGCATGCGCTATGACGCCATGATGGCCAAGATGAAGAAAATGCCTGCGGATAAAGGCAAGACGATGATGAAAGGCGACATGATGACCAAAGACGGCACCAAGATGTTCATCGATGAGTGGAAGGTGTACAGCGGCTCGTAGTAGAACGCAGTTAAAGAAGAAGAACGGTCCGCCACGAGCGGACCTTTTTCTTGCGCGGCACGTGCGCCGCACTGTCAGTTCGTGGAGCTCGGTGGCGTCGCGGATCGGGGCGTGTACTTTCCGTCGAACAGCGTTCGCCACTCGGCTTCCGGTTTGTCTCGAACCTGCCATAGCTGCCGAACGGACTTGTCGGGCATCGGTGTCCACGTGATGCGATGACGCGGCATGTTCTCCGGCTCAACGTTCTGCAGCGTCATGCTGCCTGCTTCGAATTTGCCTTCGAGTGCGAGACTTTGTCCCTGCGAGTCGATCCAGGTCTGGTGCCAGCGCTGAGTACTCGGGTTGTAGAAGTTCAGGCTGTTGCCCCTGAAACCCCCGCTTCCTGACCAGTCCTCGCTAATGGCACAGCCATTCAGGATTGAACGGATGCTGTTGCGCCCGGCGAACTTGTCACCCTGGGCAACGTCCCACTCGCCGAGCCAAAAATCGAACTGACGGTGCTCGGCCGACGAGCACTTCGAAGAAACAGCGTTCGACGCGGTTTGAGCCGATGCCGACATGGCAACCAACAACACGGCGCCCACCGTTAGCAGTTGTTGCACGCGTGCACCGCATTTGTATTTCTGCTGTGACATTTCGAATCGAACCATCAAAGAAAGTGGGTTCGATCGTAATGATCGGCGCCGACTCAGAGGGTGCAGAAGTTGCGAATCGAACTGTGTACTTCGTGCCTGCAGCGTGTTGTT
>DATEOP010000449.1:0-8917 GCA_035274065.1 Burkholderiaceae bacterium | reverse complement strand
GGTGGTTCTCTCGCGGGGTTGTGCGGCGCCGGATTGTTGGATGCGACCCTCGCGCCAACGATCCGAAGCGCGCCGCAAAGCATCGCCGTGACCGCGGGCCAACCGGCGTCATTTTTTGTCGGGGCTGCGGGTCTCGGTCCTTTGACCTACCAGTGGCTCCGCGATGGAGTACCGATCCCAGGTGCCACCAGCGCAGCGTATACGACGCCGGTTAACGCCCAGACCGATTCCGGTGCAAGCTTTACGGTATCCGTTACAAACATCGTTTCAACGACCGTCAGTCCGGCAGCAACTCTGACGGTTGCGCAAGCCATACCGACTGGAGGTGCGCCACCACCGACGGGCGGCGGTGGAGGTGGCGGTTCGTTGCCGGTCTGGCAACTCCTGCTGCTCGGCGTACTTTCGTTCGCTGGACGGTCACGCGCCAAAAACCGAGCCATGTAATTCGTCGTCAACGGAGAGTGCTGCTCCTCTGCTCTTTCGGACGCGACAGTAGCCGACTCAACATCGTCAAAAAAAAGAACGCGTGGTACGCCTTTCGGTTGATCGCCGCGTGAGTCTCAGCGCGCGCGCATTCACGTAAGCTCGTTTTACTTTGTTGCGTGTCACCTCAATGCTTGGCTCTCTGAGCACTCGCTCGCACGCGTACCGGATTTCGGTGTTAATCGAGCGATTGCAGGCAGCGGGCGCATTCAAGATCTGACACTTGCGATGGCAAATTTTGCGAGAGGAACTGCCGTGTTTCGTCACAGAATTGGTTTAGTTGCGGTTGGCTTAAGTTCCATTGTGGCGATCGCAAGCGTTGCGTTGCCCGCCGCGCTCGCGCAATCAAGCGTCAGACTTACGGCCAAGCAGGCAGCGGTGTTAGGTCTGCCAGCTACGGCACCCACGGTGAGTGAGGAAATGGTCGGTGCACTGATCGTGAAGATGCGCGCGACCGGAGCGCAAGCGCAAGGCGGTGCGTACGTACGATCCCTTGCGAACATGGCGGGCGTCAGCGCTAAGGTGGTGCGTGCAGTCGGCGATAGCTCGGTGCATGTAGCGTTGGATGCACCGATGACGCTGGCCGACGCGCGAACTGCGGCTGCGCGCTTGGCAGCAGATCCGACGGTCGAATATGCAGAGCCTGACGTCACGATGAAGCCATTTGCAGTGCCGAATGAAGCTGATTTCGCACTGAAGCAGTGGAATCTGTTTCCACCTGCCAGCATCTACCCTGGGAACGTTGACGTAGCGATGGGGCAACCTCCCAAGACCACGTCGGCGCCCGCAGCGGGCGCGGCGAACCTCATTAGCGCGTGGGATCGCACTACGGGATCTGACACCGTGGTCGTCGCGATCATTGACACCGGGATCGTGAATCATCCGGATTTGAACAATGCCGGGCTGAATACTCCGCTCACATACGCGCCAGCCGGCCGGTTTCTGCCGGGTTACGACTTTGTATCCACGAATGCTCTTGGGTTGCCAAACGGAACAGTGGAGGGCGCGGAAGGCGCGGGTCAAGTCGGCCGGGATAACAATCCAGCGGATCCGGGGGACGCCGTTTCGGTGGCGGACCGGGCTAACGCTCTCTGCAACGACAACACTCCTAATCAGGGAACGGCTGCGGCGCCCAGTACGTGGCATGGGACGCACACTGCGGGCGTCGTCGCTGCAACTTCGAACAACTCGACTGGAATTGCAGGCATAGGGTGGAACGTCAAGATATTGCCAGTGCGCGCACTTGGCCGCTGCGGCGGAGCGATGTCTGATATTGCTGATGCAATTCTGTGGTCGGCAGGGTTGGCGGTGACAACGGCCCCCGCTCCGCCGGCGAACGCAAATGCCGCCAAGGTCATTCTCATTGGGGCGGGAGGCAAGGCTGGTGTGGCCTGTAGTCAGACCCTCCAAAGCGCAATCGACGCTGCGGTCGGCGCCGGTTCAGTCGTTGTTGCCGCTGCAGGCAACGAGGGGAGCGTCACCGGAATCAGCGCACCCGCCAACTGTAACAACGTCATTGCAGTCACTGCGCATGCGATCAATGGCGAGAATGCCACTTATTCGAACATCGATGCCGAAGGTGGATCACAAGTGAGCATCAGCGCGGCCGGCGGTGGCTCTCCGGGCGGGCAGGGCGGCCTTGGCGCCATCGATGATCCACTCTGGGACGGTTATTACATCTGGTCCACGAGTTCTAGCGGCACCGCCGGTCCGGTTGCCAATACACCGACGGCCGCTTATGCGCGCAGAATCGGTACCAGCGCAGCGGCCGCGCAGGTTGCAGGCGTCGCAGCATTGATCAAGTCAGCAGTTCCCGCGGCCACACCCGCGCAAATCAAGGGTGCAATAACCACCAGCGCGCGTCCTTTTCCAGACCTCAGTTTATGCGCGCCAGGCCGCCAGTTCGCCGGTCGATGCGGGATAGGCATGCTTGACGCCACGCGTGCGTTGCAGGCCGCTGGACCGCCGTTTGTTGTAACACCACCGGCCAACGTCACCGTCGCAGTCGGCGCTACCGCTTCGTTTGCCATCGAGGCGATCGGAGTCGTGACCTATCAATGGATTCGTAATGGTGTGCCAATCGCCGGTGCGAACGGACCCACTTACACAACTCCTCCGTTGGCTGCAACCGACACCAACGTCGCGTTTCAAGTCAACATGTCCAACTCGTTCGGTGGAACGACCAGTCCAGCGGGCGTGGTGACGGTAACTAGCACGGCGGCGAACTCGCCGTCGGGCGGAGGTGCTATACCAGCCTGGCAGGTGTTATTGCTGTCTGCGCTGTTGCTCGCTGCTCGTCTTCGCGTCGCTTATCGCAAACAATAGTCCAAGCAGCGTGCCGCAAGCCGCACCTACCAGGTGTGCTTGCGGTACCACACCTGCGCCCAGCCACTCTGCATAGGGCGTCGCTGCGCCGCCCGGCTGCTCGACGAGCACTTTGATCCAGCCGCCGAGGAACAGCGCCAATGGGAGCCAAAGCTGCCGAAATCGACGCGGCTTCGCTTTGATCAGCCATAACGTAGCGCCCGCAAAATACAGTCCATGCAGTGCGCCCGACAAGCCTCGATACCACACGATTGTCGGATAGATCAGCGCCAGGCATGCACTGATCGCAAGAGCGGCGGCAAGCAATGCCCACAGCTGCCGCGATGCCGACAGATCGGGTGCGAACAGATGCGCGACAACGCACAGCGCCGCCGCATTGATCAGTGCGTGCTGCCAGTTCACATGAACAACGTGAGCGGTTAGCCAGCGCCACGGTTGCGTAGCGAAATTCGCGTTTCGGTATTCGAGTGCCGAAAGATCGGCCGACGCCTGCAATGCCAACATCAGCAGAGCAATGGCAATCGCTAAAACTTCCGCGCGCGAAAGCGATATGAGCTTCACCGTTCGTATAATGCCCAACCTCGGACGTCAACTCGATCGTTTTCCGCCCTCTGCCCCTTACGGCGCGGCTTGTTCATCTGATGCGCGTTAACACTTTGGATCGGCTCATCGCGGATGGGCAGTTGGCCGGCCGGCGTGTTTTCATTCGCTCCGATCTGAACGTCCCGCAGGACGACGCGGGCAGTGTCACCGAAGACACTCGCATCCGCGCCTCGGTGCCAGCCATCCGGGCAGCGCTCGCAGCGGGCGCAGCGGTGATGGTGGCATCGCACCTGGGGCGTCCCGTCGAAGGCGAGTTTGCGTCTGAATTTTCGCTGGCGCCTATCGCACGCGTGCTCGGCGACATATTGGGTATTGAAGTCCCGCTGGTGAGAAACTGGCTCAACGGCGTAAACATCGAACCGGGCCAGGTGGTATTGCTGGAAAACACGCGTTTCAACAAGGGTGAGAAGAAAAACAGTGACGAACTGGCGCGTCAGATGGCAGCACTGTGCGATGTATACGTAAACGATGCCTTCGGCACCGCCCATCGCGCCGAAGCTTCCACCGTAGGTATTGCGAAATATGCGAAGGTGGTCTGCGCCGGTCCGCTACTTTCGTCGGAGATCGACGCGTTGTCGAAGGCCCTTAGCGACCTGCGGCGGCCGCTGACGGCCATCGTCGGCGGATCCAAGGTATCGACGAAGCTCACGTTACTGAACAACCTGGCACAGAAGGTCGATCGGCTGATCGTGGGTGGCGGAATCGCAAACACGTTCCTGCTCGCGCAGGGATTTGCGATTGGCAAGTCGCTCGCAGAGGCTGATCTTGTCCCTGAATGCAAAAGAGTTTTGGCAACACTTGCTGAAAAGGGAGCGACGCTGCCGTTGCCGATCGACGTGGTAGTCGCGAAAGAGCTCTCGCCTACCGCGGCGCCGGTGACGCGGCGCGCGGATGATGTGCGGGCGGACGAAATGATTCTGGATGTGGGTCCACAAAGTGCGCTTGCGCTGACGCAGATTCTTCGCACGGCCGCTACGGTGATCTGGAATGGCCCGATCGGCGTCTTCGAGTTCGACGCCTTTGGCGAAGGAACGAAGCAGACGGCTCTCGCGATTGCCGAAGCGACCGCCAACGGCGCGTTTTCGATTGCCGGCGGCGGTGACACCCTTGCGGCGATTGCCAAGTACGAGCTCGGCGACCGCATCAGCTACATCTCCACCGGAGGCGGCGCGTTTCTCGAGTATCTTGAAGGCAAGACGCTGCCAGCGATCGCGATCCTCGAGCAGCGTGCCGCGAATAGGGACTTTTTCGCATCGCCGCAGGTCGCACCAAATTGATACGCTCAGTACGATGCCGCGCAGCACGAAGATCGTCGCCACGTTAGGTCCAGCGTCCAGTGAACCGCTGGTGCTCGAGCGCATGCTGGTCGCCGGCGTCGACGTCGTCCGATTTAATTTTTCGCACGGTACAGCCGAGGATCATCTTGCGCGCGCGCAGCTTGTGCGCGAGACCTCCGCGAAGCTGGGCCTCGATGTCGCCATCATGGCCGATCTGCAGGGTCCAAAGATACGCGTTGGAAAGTTCGAGGGCGGCAAAGCAACGCTGCAGACCGGAAAGAAGTTTGTTTTGGACGCAAGCGCCGCGCTTGGAACTGCAGATCGGGTGGGCCTCGATTACAAGGATCTGCCACGCGAAGTGAAGTCGGGGGACACGCTGTTGCTCAGCGATGGTTTGCTCGTTCTCGACGTTGAACGGGTTGCGGGCAGCGAGATTCACACACAGGTCCGAGTCGGGGGCGACCTGTCGAACAACAAAGGCATCAATAAGCTTGGTGGCGGTTTGTCTGCGCCTGCATTGACCGGCAAGGACGTTCGCGATATCGATACTGCAATGCAGTGCGGTGCTGATTACGTCGCAATTTCGTTTGTCAAGAGCGGTACCGATGTTGAAATGGCGCGGCAGCTGACACAGATCGCCGGCGAGAAGCACGGGATCAAGCCGCAGATCATCGCGAAAATCGAGCGCGCCGAAGCGATTCCAAAGCTACGCGAGATTTTGGAAGCGTCCGACGGAATCATGGTGGCGCGCGGCGATCTGGCTGTCGAAGTCGGCAACGCTGCCGTGCCCGCGCTGCAAAAGCGCATGATCAAGATGGCGCGCGAGCAGAACAGGCTGGCGATTACGGCGACTCAGATGATGGAGTCGATGATCTATAACGCGGTTCCGACGCGCGCTGAAGTGAGCGATGTTGCGAACGCGGTGCTGGACGGAACCGACGCGGTGATGTTGTCGGCGGAGACGGCTTCCGGAAAGTATCCGGTGGAGGTCGTCGAGACGATGGCATCGATCGTGCAGGAAGCCGATAAGTCAGAGCAGGTAGAGCTCGACTTGCAATTTGTCAATCAAACTTTCAACCGCGTCGATCAATCGATTGCGTACGGCGCGCTGTTCACCGCGTTTCATCTACGGGTGGCCGCCATCTGTGCGTTGACCGATTCTGGCTCCACCGCACTTTGGATGAGCCGGCACGACATTGATGTACCCATTTTTGCCTTGACGCCCAACATATCGACCGCACGCCGCCTCGCGCTGTACCGCAACGTGCGACCGCTGCACTTTCAAGTGCACACGGATCGTGACGAGTCGCTTGCTGCCGCTGAACGGTTGCTCGTCGACAGACAACTGGTCAAGCGCGGAGAGCTGATCGTGCTGACGGTCGGCGAACCGATGGGTCAGCCAGGCGGGACCAATGCGTTAAAAATTGTCAGAGTCGGCGAACGCCTATGAAGTTCGCCGAAATCGAAACGCCCGGCGTACCGACTGCAGGCGTTCTTCGCCACCTTTCCGTCGCTCTCGCGTTTGTGGCGTCGGGCGCGCTCGCATCGCTGCCAGCGCGTCCTGCAGGCGGGCCCGCCGCAGGTTTGTCCGAGCACACCGCGCGTTCGCTGCAACACGAACTCAGTCCCGAATTTGCAACTGCCGAGATGCGGCTTGAGGTACAGCAGCGCGCCTGGCAGATCGTTGCGGACCGCCACTATGACCCGGCGCTTAACGGTGTCGATTGGCCGGCCGTTCGCGAAAAGTATCGCGCACCGACTATCGCCGCAAAAAGTGACGCCGAAATGTATTTGGTGCTGAAGGCGATGGTGCGGGAGTTAAGAGATTCACACACGCGCATCGTGACGCCGCGCGAAAGCGCTGATTACCGACGCTTTGCCACGCTCGCATCAGGACTTGCTTTGTCGGTGATCGACGATCAATTGGTGGTTATCGACGTGGACTCCGACTCTCCTGCCGCACGCGCGGGCGTTGTTAAGGGCGACGTGATTATCGCCATCGATGATCGGCAGTTCGACACGGAATTCCTGAGATCCGCGCGCGATCTGCCGCTGACTGCGGCTGACGTGATGTCATCTGAAGCAGAACCGGCGAGACCGGATGAGGCGATGCGTTTCGCACAGTTACGTGCGGTACGGCGTGCATTGCAGCGTTTGCCCGATGCACTGCCGCGGCCGCAGACGCTGACATTGCTTCGGAATGATGCGCAGCGGCTGGTCATCACGTTGATGCCCGAACCGCTAATCCGGCCGCCGGCGGTGACGGCGTACGTCTCTGGTTACGGGATCGCAGTTCTGAAGCTCAATCGATTTTCGATACGCAATCGAGCGGACGTCGAGCAAGCGCTGCGTCAGGTTGCGGATGCCCGGGCGCTGGTGCTCGATCTGCGCGGAAATGGCGGTGGCGACTACAGCCAGTTCATGTGGCTGGTGCGGCAGTTCCTTCCAGAGGCCCGCACGGTGCTGACGCAGCTGTCGCGCCGTGGCGATGAACAGAACATGCGTGAGCTACGAATTACGCCGGCCGAAACGCCGTTTCTAAAACCGATCGCGGTGTTGACGGATCGGCGCTCGGGCAGTGCTTCGGAACTAACGGCAACGGCGCTGCTCGAGCAGCGCGATGCACTCATTGTTGGCGAGTCCACCTGTGGTTGCGTCGTGGCCGTGCGTTCAGAATATGTACTGCCCGGTGCGGGCGGCGTGCGGGTGTCCGAGACCGGCTTCCGGTCGGCACAGGGGCGACGGATGGAAGGCGAGCCGCTGGTGCCGACGATTTACGCGCCACCGACTGTGGCGGATCTTCGTGCCGGTCGCGACCGGGCGTTGGAGACGGCGGAAAAAGCGTTGCTGGATCGGTTGTTGCTCACCACATCCGTTCAGTAACGGTTTCGGCATAACGATTATTGAGTGATTATCGAGGAGGATTGCCATGGCGCTCGTTTCATTGCGTCAATTGCTGGATCATGCTGCGGACAACGGCTATGGAGTGCCGGCGTTCAACGTGAACAATCTAGAGCAGGTGCAGGCCATCATGGAAGCGGCCCAGGAGGTCAACGCGCCGGTCATCATGCAGGCGTCCGCAGGCGCGCGTAAGTACGCAGGCGAAATTTTCCTAAAACACTTGATCCAGGCAGCAATCGAAACGTATCCGGCACTGCCGATTGCGATGCACCAGGATCATGGGGCCTCGCCGGCGGTGTGCGAAGGAGCGATCAAGCTCGGCTTCTCATCGGTGATGATGGACGGCTCGCTACGTGAAGATGGCAAAACCGTTGCCGATTACGACTACAACTGGCAAGTAACCAAAAAAGTCGTCGACTTGGCGCACGCTCAGGGCGTCAGCGTCGAAGGCGAGCTGGGTTGCCTTGGCTCACTGGAGACGATGCGCGGCGACAAGGAAGACGGTCACGGCGCTGAAGTCACGATGACAAAGGAAATGCTGCTGACCGATCCCGATCAGGCTGCAGATTTCGTCGCGAAGACCCAGCTCGATGCGCTCGCGATTGCGATTGGCACCAGCCATGGGGCGTACAAATTCACGCGCAAGCCGACCGGTGACATCCTGGCGATCGACCGAATCAAGGAGATTCACCGCCGCATTCCGAATACGCATTTGGTAATGCACGGCTCTTCGTCCGTACCGCAGGATTTGCTACGCGAGATTCGAACGTACGGCGGCGATATGAAAGAGACATACGGCGTACCTGTTGAAGAGATCCAGGAAGCGATCAAGCACGGAGTGCGCAAAATCAACATCGACACCGACATCCGCCTTGCGATGACGGCTGCGATACGCAAATTCCTGCATGAGAATCCGGGGCACTTCGATCCGCGCGATTACCTAAAGCCCGCGCGTGCTGCGGCCAAGGCAATCTGCAAGCAGCGTTACATCGAATTCGGCTGTGAAGGACACGCGAGCGGTATCCAGCCGCTGCCGCTGACGACGATTGCGCACAAGTACACGACGGGCGCGTTATCGCAGCACGTGCATTGAAGGCGTCACATCGTTCCGCGAAGCCCCAACCGATCGATCGTGGTGCGTTCGGCGTCGACCATCTGCCGTGCGTACTTCGTGTATTCCTCGGGATTCATATAGATCACCGATTGATCGAAGCGGTCAAGAATCGCAAGCACTTTCGGATCCTCGAGGGTCTTGCGGAACGCGTCGTGCAGCGTTTTGACCACTGCCGGATCCATTCCGGGGGGCCCGCCGATCCCAAATGGAGAGT
>DATEOP010000448.1:0-11059 GCA_035274065.1 Burkholderiaceae bacterium | reverse complement strand
TCGATTCATACGACGTCTTTCTATTGCAAGCCTATGGCCGCCGTCGGTGGCGTATCAGTCGACAACGCGGTTTGCGCTCAACGAAGGCATCGCCGATCAATAATGTCGAAGGGTTCCGTGCCTCGAGTGAGTGGGTTCTCGATGCAGGCGACATGCTGTATCTGCCGCCTGGTATCGCGCACGAAGGTGTGGCGCTCGGCGAATGCATGACGTATTCGATTGGTTTTCGCGCACCAGGCTATATGCAAATCATCGAGCCCTGGTTTGCCGACTTTGCGGAGCGCGCCAATGTGAGCGGTCAATATGTCGACGCCGGCGCAACCGCGGTGCAGCACCCTGCAGCGCTTCCTCGCACGATGACGCGACGTGTCCACGCTGAACTCGCCCGGCACAAGCCTCGCAAAGCAGATACCAAGCGTTTCTTGCTGTGCTATCTGAGCGAGCCCAAGGCAACGACGGTCTTCAACGCGCCTGCAGCGCCGTTGTCGCCTGCGCAGTTTCGCAGCCGCGCAACTGCACGCGGCGTGCAGCTGGATCGCAAAACGCGAATGCTTTATTCAAACGCAGCGATGGGAATCAATGGGGACTTGATCGAGCCGCCGCGTGCCGCGATTGCGACATTCCAAGCGCTCGCTGACCAGCGCAGTCTGACGGCGGATCAGGCATGCGGCGCGCACGCGTCAGCTTGGGCGCTACTGCATGCGTGGTACAGCGCTGGGTGGATCAGCCTCAACTAAAATTTCCCGATGGAACCCGAACCCGCAAACGAAGACCCTGCAAGCCCCCCAGCCCCTAAACGCACGCTGATTACGTCGCGCGCCGAAACACACACCGCCGTCATGCAGACGATTGAGGCAGCTGCGCGGCGCGTGCTGTGCCTCCACGCGGACCTTTCGATCTTCGATTTGTCGAAGGCCGAAGTCGTTGCGCTGTTGTCAAAATTTTTGCTGGCTCATCGCAGCGCGAGGGTCCGCTTGCTGGTTGACGACTCGATCTGGCTCGACACCCGTGCCGCTCGCTTGCGCGCGCTGCAGCTCCGATTTCCACTCGCGCTCGAAATGCGTGTCGCTTCGCTCGATGATCCCGTCGGCGATGACGCTCTTTTGATTGCAGACGATGCGACAGTTCTCGATATGAAACCAACCGCGCAGGCCCGTGGCGATTTGTGGTTGAACAACAAGCCGCATGCTCAGCCTCTGATTGCGGCGTTTGACCGGCGTTGGGAAGCCGCGGCGCACAATCTGCCGGTTGTTCCGCTCGGCCTCGGTTGACCTCCGACAAACGCTGCGGGCATCGGTCTTGCTGGGCGATGATGACCGCGCAGCTATACTCGCGAGTGCTTCACCAAAATCAACCAATCAAGACATACCGTTACCGGATAACCATGAAGGGTTCGCCAAAAATGAATAAGTCGCTATTGCTCGCTTCGATGATGGTCGTGGCGCTCGCCGCTTGCGGCAAAAAAGAACCGGCTCCGCCGCCCGCGGCAACGCCAGCACCTGCGCCCGCCCCCGCTCCGGCGACAACACCGACGCCAGCGCCTGCGCCCTCGTCGACAACGACCGCACCGTCGACCACGTCGTCAACCGATTCGATGAAGACCGACTCGATGAAAATGGACTCGATGAAGTCGGATACCAGCGCCATGAAGACGGATGAAAAAACCCCGAATCCGGTTGAGGACGCCAACAAGGCCGCTGCCGGCACCGCAGTAGATGCTGCCAACAAGAAAGCGCAGCCCGCAGTTAAGCCTTAATCGTCTGCGCAACCAAAAAGCCGGCTGATGCCGGCTTTTCTTTTTGTTGGGCTCGATCCTTACACCGCTCGCCAGGCGAGCCCGTCGTCCTGGCTGGCCACTGCGATCTCGGTAACGGCGCAATCGAGCGCCACCGACAATGCCAGCTGAGCCAAAAACGGGGTGTTGTTCACCTTCGATAAGTGCGCAGCGGCAATCCATTCCAACCGGCTGCAATCGAGCTTTCGCACGATCTTCGCTGCCTGACTGTTTGAAAGATGACCGAGCGCCCCACCGATACGTGTTTTCAGAAACTCCGGGTAGGACCCCGTATGCAGCATTCGCTCGTCGTGATTGCACTCGAGCAGCAACGCGTGAACGCGGCTCAACGCGCGGACGATGATGTCGCTGCACTGGCCGGCATCGGTCAGCAATCCGACCCGCCGATCGCCGTCGCTGAAAACGAACTGCAGCGGCTCCGTCGCGTCGTGCGGAACCGCATAGGGATCGATCGCCAACGGACCGAGCTCGACACGGGAGCCAGCGGACACCGCATGCAGTTCAACCCCGCTATCGGCGAGCCCCGAGGATCGCGCGGTGCCGTGCGAGCAATAAACCGGAATACCAGCCTTGCACGCGAAGCGCGCCACACCGCCGGCATGATCGGAATGCTCGTGCGTGACGATCACGGCGTCGATGTCGCGCAGAGACAGACCGGCGCGTCCCAGACGACGCCCGAGTTGCTTGACGTTAAAACCGTTGTCGACCAGAACGCGCGTGAGAAACAATCCCTCGCGCGCTTCAACCACTAGCGCGTTGCCGCCGCTGCCGGAGCCTAGGCTGCAAACACGGAGCACTTACCGAAGTTGCTCGTTCAGCAGATTCAAAATGCGGTCGGCCGCAGGGGAACGATCGGGCTTGCCGGTCGCATCGAAAACCTGCACGTTCGTACGCGTCGTACTCTCGCCCGCCACCGCCAGGCGATACTGCGGCGCCTGGATCGGTTTTTCTTTACCGAAGAGCTTGCTGAAAAAACCCTGGTCGGACTTCGCCTTGGCTTCGACCTCAGGATCAAGGTAGCGCACGAAGTAAAAGCCTTTCGCACGATCCCGGTCTTCAACGGTAAAACCACCGCGGTCGAGTGCCAGACCAACACGGCGCCACGCGCGGTCAAACGCCTCGTCGATCTCGACGCGCTCATTACGGCCGTCGGCGCCCTTGATGACCCGTGAAATCTGCGGCGCAGCGGACGGTGCCGCAGTACCCGCTGTCGTAACGCTCGTCGCGGACCCGGTCGTTCCAGCCGTTGCCACCACCGCCTTGGTCGGCTGTTCAAAGCGGACCAGCAACCGTTGCAGCATTTCTGCTTCGAGCTCGGGATCCGGAGCGCGCGGCTGCCACGTGGTGCGGTCCTGTTGCGGGTTCGTGTAAACCTCTTCCATGCCGCGATGGGTGATATAGATCTCCGATGTCCCCTGCGCGGTGCGCTCGATGCGCGCGCGATACTTGTCCTGCTCGTTAGTGGAATAAACCGAGTCGAGCACGCGGCCCAGGGTGCGCCGGATGATGTCCTGAGGCAGCTTCGCCCGATTCTCGGCCCAGTTGGTTTCCAGCACACCTGCGTTGGGATCGGCTTTCTCGACTTTCAGTCCGATGCTCGGCCAGAAGTCGACCAAGATCGGCCACGCTTTCTCGGGTGGCAGATTGACGGCAAGCCAGCGCTGGTTACCTTCCCGCTCGAGCTTGGCTACCGAGCCCGCGGGCACGACGGGGACACCCGCCGACACCGGTCCTGTGCCGGCACGAGGGCCCTGCCCCTGCCCGGACGCCGTAATCGTTTGCGGGCGATCCGGCACCAGAAAGCGCTCGTCACGTGGCAATTGCGACAAATCCGGCGGCACCTCGAGCGGCTGGCGTGTCTTCGCGGTTTCGTATTGCACTTTGTCCGACGAGAAGATGCTGCCTGTCCACGAGCAGCCCGCCAGCAACGCCACGACCATAACTGCGGTGGCGGCTACGACATTGCGCGCGCTATTTGATCGACTCATGTTCCAACTCCTGCAACGAACTCCAGCATCCTGCTTCCTGTAGCGCACCTTGCACGACGGCTTCGTTCGGTTTCGAAAGCGGCACGAGAGGCAGCCGTAATCCACCCTCGATACGCCCCGCCTTCGCCAGCGCCCACTTAGCCGGCACCGGATTGGGCTCGACAAACAATTTGAAATGGACCGGCAACAACTGCGCATTGATCTTGCGCGCCCGCTTCAGGTCGCCGGCCAATGCAGCGACGCATAGCTCGCACATCTGACGCGGGGCGACGTTCGCCGTAACCGAGATGACGCCATGACCACCCAGCAGCATCAGAGCAAGCGCGCTGTCGTCGTTACCGCTGTACAACGCAAAGCTGGACGGCAGGTGCTTTAGCAACTGGGCTGCGCGTGGCATGTCGCCGGTCGCATCTTTTAGGCCGACGATTCCCGGGACCTGCGATAGACGAAGTGTCGTCTCGGTTGCGAGGTCCGCGACGGTGCGGCTCGGCACGTTGTACAGAATCATCGGCAGATCGACCGTTTCAGCGATCTTGCGAAAGTGCTGGTACAGACCTTCCTGCGTCGGCTTGTTGTAATACGGCACCACTTGCAGCGTCGCGTCCGCACCCACCTGCTTCGCGTGGCGCGTTAACTCGATCGCCTCGGCGGTGGAGTTACCTCCGGTACCCGCAATAACGGGAACACGGCCCGCCGCGGCCGCAACCGCAACGCGTATCAATTCTCCATGCTCGTCCGGCGTCACCGTCGGCGATTCACCGGTCGTTCCCACCGCGACAATGGCGTTCGTGCCTTCTGCAACGTGCCAGTCGATCAGGCGGCGATAGGCGTCGAAGTCGAGCGAGCCGTCGCTATGCATCGGCGACACAATCGCAACTAGACTGCCTTTGATCATGCTCGGCATTACCCTCAAAAGAAGCGCAGGATTCTACAGGCGGGCGAACTCAAAACGGCGTCACACCTGGCACCGCTCGGCGGCTAGAACTGAATCGGGTGCGGCGTTGCGAACCGCAATCCGCTGCACCATCGCGGGCTTCGGTTCCTGAACGAAACCGTCTTCGAACCCGAGGACGCGCATGTCGCTACCGAACATTTCAAGCAATTCGCGTGGCCGCAGCAGGTAATCGGGATTGCTCGGCCGGCCAAAGACTGCATTACCAACGGCAAACGTCTCGTAGATCAACAATCCCTCCGAAGCCAGCGCATCCTTGAGCGCGGTAAAGAGAGGCCGATGCAGATAATTGGTGACGATGATTGTGTCGAAGCGCCGGCCCGCGAGAGGCCAGCTTCCGACTTCGATGTCAGCTTCAATAAAGTCAATCTTCGGCTCATTTGCTAATGCACGCGCAGCAGAGGAATCACGATCCACCGCCGTGACGTTGCAACCGCGCGCTGCGAGCAACCGCGAGTGGCGGCCGGTACCGCAGGCCACGTCGAGAACCGAAGTGCCGCGGGCAACGTTCGCCGTCCAACGGACCACCCAAGCCGACGGTGCTTCGACGATCACGTATCGCCGACCAGCCCCATTGCCTTGCGCACATCTCGCATTGTCTCGCTGGCCATCGCGCGCGCCTTGTCACAGCCGTCGGTGACGATGTCTCGGACCAGCGCAGGATTATCCAAGTAGTGCTGTGCACGTTCGCGCAGCGGGGCGAGCTCGCGCACGATCGCATCGATCACGGGTTGCTTGCACTCGAGGCACCCGATGCCGGCTGTGCGGCATCCGGTCTGCACCCACTGTTGTGTCGATTCGTCCGAGTACACCAGATGCAGCGGCCACACGGGGCACCGCTCGGGCTCGCCCGGATCCATACGACGCACGCGAGCAGGATCGGTCGGCATCGTGCGTATTTTTTTTGTGACCGATTCGGGCGCTTCGCGCAGCGCGATCGAATTGCCGTAGCTCTTCGACATTCTTCGCCCATCGAGGCCGGGCATGCGAGACACCTTTGTCAGCAGCGCTGACGGCTCCGGAAGAATCACGCGGTGTGCACCCTCGGCGTAGCCGAACAATCGCTCCCGATCTTCCAGCGGCAACGTCGTCGCTCCTTCGACGATGCTGTGCGCCTGCTTCAATGCGTCGGCGTCACCTTCCTGCTGGAAGCGAACTCGCAGCTCGGCGAACCGCTTCGCCTGTGCGCCGAGCATGAGCACGCCTGCTTTCGCTTTTGCCTCGAAATCAGTCTCTGCGCCAAAAACATGATTGAACCGGCGTGCAATCTCGCGAGTCATTTCGATATGGGGCACCTGATCTTCACCCACCGGCACCAGCGTCGAGCGATAAACGAGAATGTCAGCGGCCTGCATCAGCGGATAGCCCAGAAAGCCATAGGTCGACAGATCGCGCTCCGCCAGTTGCTGCTGCTGATCCTTGTACGTCGGAACACGCTCCAGCCAACCCAGCGGCGTGACCATACCCAGCAGCAGAAAAAGCTCCGCATGCTCGGGCACGCGCGACTGGATGAAAATCGTCGCCTTCGCTGGATCGACGCCGGACGCCAGCCAGTCGATCACCATATCCCAGCCATCGGCGCTGATGCGCTGCGTCTGATCGTAGTGCGTCGTCAGCGCATGCCAGTCGGCGACGAAGAAAAGACATGGATACTCGTTCTGAAGCCGCACCCAATTTTTCAGTACGCCGTGATAGTGACCAAGATGCATCGCCCCGGTGGGGCGCATGCCGGAAAGAACCCGCTTGCTGAACAACATGGAGACTTAGACAAACAAGCGCACGATTGCTTCGCCGGCCGCCAGAAATGGGCGTAGCAAGAAGCTGAGCGCACCACTTACCATCAAGCCAATGATGATGAACAATCCGAACGGCTCGATTCGCGAATACGCAATCGAAAGTCGAGTCGGTAGCAGGCCACTGACAATGCGGCCGCCGTCGAGCGGCGGAATCGGCAGCAGGTTAAGCGCCATGAACACCAGGTTCACCTGAATCCCCGCGCGCGCCACCTCGAAGAAAAACCGCTCCTCGACGCCGGCCATTCGCAGTGCGCTGAAGAAAATGGCCCACAAAATCGCCATCAACAGATTGACGCCCGGCCCCGCCGCAGCGACCCAGATCATGTCGCGCTTCGGATGGCGCAAGCTCGACCAGTCGACCGGCACCGGTTTAGCCCAGCCAAACATGAAGCCGGTCAATATCACCATGCCGAGCGGTACCGCGATCGTGCCGATCGGATCGATGTGCTTGACAGGGTTCAACGTCACGCGACCAAGGACGTACGCCGTGTTGTCGCCAAGCATCCGCGCGACATAACCATGTGAAGCTTCGTGAACGGTGATCGCAAACAACACTGGGATCGCGTAGACGGCGATCAGCTGCAGGGCGTTTTCCATCGAATCGAGTCTAACTGAAGCGTTTCTCGTGTACGTGACGACTGCGTGGTCGCCGAGCTTCGGACGACCCAGTGCGTGTCCGAGCAAAGGCAAGGTGCTTTGCCGCTTGCGTGCCGCTACAAGCCGAGTGCCGCGATGTCGCCGCGGCCTTGGCGTACGAGTACGGCTTCCGCGCCGGTCAAATCGACGATTGTCGTTGGTTGTACACCGCACGCCCCCGCGTCGAGCACGAAGTCGATTTGATGATCAAGACGCTCTCGAATGTGCTGGCCCTCATTCAGCGGGAGCTCATCGCCCGGCAACTGTAGTGTCGTCGTCAGAAGGGGCTGTCCAAGCACATCGAGCAGCCCGAGTGCAACGCGGTGGTCGGGCACGCGCAGACCGATCGTCTTTCGCGATGGGTGCGACAGACGTCGCGGTACTTCCTTCGTCGCTTCCAGAATCAGTGTGTAAGGACCGGGCGTTGCGTTCTTCAGCAGACGATAGCGGCGGTTATCGACCTTCGCGTATTGCCCGATGTCCGACAAATCACGGCACATCAACGTCAGTAAATGACGTTCGTCGATGCGTCGAATCGCGCGGATACGATCCACCGCTGCACGGTCATCTAGGTGACAGGCAAGCGCGTAGCAAGAGTCAGTGGGAATGGCACCGACTCCGCCGTGGTCAAGAATCTGCGCAGCCTGCCGCAGCAGGCGCACTTGCGGATCGATCGGATGGATCGAAAATAGTTGTGCCACGGGGAATGTCTAAAGAAAGCGGTGCCACACCGGCGTCAGCTCGGGTGCCAGCGATGCGACGCGACCCAGCTCGACATTCGCGGACTCTCCAGGGCCATGAAAGTCACTTCCGCTCGATGCTTCGAAACCAAATTCGAGCGCGAGCTTGGTGAAGCGGCGCACGTCATCAGGCGTGTGATTGCTCGTCACGACTTCCAGTGCCTCGCCGCCGGCATCACGGAACTCTTCGAGCATGGTATGCAAAGCTAGATCGTCGAACCGGTAACGCGCCGGATGCGCGACGACTGCGACACCGCCCGCGCCGGCGATCATGTCAACCGCTTCCGTCAAACTGGCCCAGCGGTGCGGCACGTAGCCTGGCTTGCCGTCGACCATATAGCGTTTGAACACCTCGCGTACATCTCGGCACACGCCCTGTTCGACCAGAAATCGAGCAAAGTGTGTGCGACCGATCATGCGTGGATTTTCCGCGTGACGTAGCGCACCTTCGAGTGCGCCATCGATTCCGACAGCGGACAAACCAGCATTGATCTCCTGCGCCCGTCTCATCCGACCGGACCGCACGTAGGCAAGCCGATCGCGCAACGATGCAGCTTCGCTGTCGATGCCGAGGCCGACGATATGAACCGTGGTGTTGCCCCAGGTCACCGATACTTCAACACCCGGAACAAACGCCAGCGAGCGTTCTGCAGCAGCGGCGGTCGCCTCGGCCAGTCCCGCCACTTCGTCGTGATCGGTCAGGGCGTAAAGCTCGACACCCTGGTCAGCGGCGCGGCGCACCACGTCGCCAGGTGCCATCGTCCCGTCTGAGTGAAACGAATGTGAATGAAGATCGGCGCGCACTGCGTGAACGGTCTCGAGCATCGCTGCATTCTAGGGCTTGCGAGTCCGGTCACAGCCGAACCCATTGCTCGATCAGACGGGCAACTTTCTCCGGCTGGTCGTGATGCAACATGTGGCCCGCATCTTCAACAATCGCGCTCTGCACATTGCGCAGGACGGCTCTTCGGTTTTCAACTTCCCTCAGCGCCTCAGCGCCATCGTCGTCGACATGCTGCAGCACATCGGTCTGCGCCCCCTGTACCCAAAGCACAGGGCATTCGACGTTGCGCCAGCACGCAAGCACTTCATCGATCCGATACAGCGTGGGATTGACAATGCGATGCGCCGGATCGCCGGCAATCCGAAAACGGCCCGCGCCATCGGGTTCGGACCAGTGTTGCGCAAGAAACGCTGCGCGCTCAGCCGTCAGCCGCGGGTTGTTCTTCATCAGGCGTGCTGCAACCTCCTCCTCCGACGCGTAATCACGCAGTGTGGCGCCTCGCTTCAACTGATCGATCCATTGCGCGTAGCGGCTCGGTGCGTGCTCCGGTCGAGTTGCCCGCAGGCCAAAGCCCTCCAGATTGACGACAGCACGCACCCGCTCGGGCCGCGCTCCGGCGTACATCAAGGCGACGTTGGCCCCCATGCTGTGTCCAATCAACCACGCCGGCTCCTGCCCAACCGCATCGTCCAAGATGTATTCAAGGTCCGCAAGGTAGTCCGGGTACCAGTAGCAGTCCGCGGGCGTGCGATCGGTGCGCCCAAAGCCTCTCCAGTCGGGAGCAACAATGCGCCAGCCGGCTCCGAGCGCATTGACGACAAACTGAAACGACGCCGACATGTCCATCCAGCCATGCATCATGATCAGCGTGTCTGCGACATCCGCCTGGGCGTCGCCCCATTCACGTAGGTGATAGCGGAGCCGGCGAACTTCGATGAATCGGGACCGTGAGGGTGTCATTAGCTGGCCGTTTGCGCCTGTGCGAGTGTTCAGCGATTATAGGAACGAGTAATCGAGCTTTCGTCGGAGATGCCAATGCGCGACGAGTACCGGGCGCTGTACGACAATTTTCGCTGGTACGTGCCGCGCGAATTCAATATCGGCGAGGCCTGCTGCCGTCGATGGTCGCAGGAAACAACGCGTATCGCGCTGCACTACGAAGACGACACCGGATTGCGAGCGTCGTTCACCTACGCAGCGTTACAAGCCGATGCGAACCGCTTGTCAAACGCGCTGCAGGCGCTTGGAGTCAAGCGTGGCGAGCGTGTCGCCATCGTATTGCCGCAGTGCCCGGAAACTGCAATCGCACACATCGCCGTTTACCAGATGGGCGCTGTCGCGATGCCACTGTCTCTGCTATTCGGTCCCGACGCGCTCGAATACCGGTTGCAAGACAGTGAGGCAGTCGTCGCGATTGTCGACGCGACTGCCCTGGCTTCGATCGAGCAAGTGCAATCACGCTGCCCGGCTCTTCGTCATCTGATTGTCGTAGACGAATCCGGCACGCATACAGCCTGGCACGCATGGAGTTCGCTGCTCGGTCGGCATCGCGATGCTTTTCTGCCGGTAACCACGCAAGCCGATGAGCCGGCGCTGCTGATCTACACGAGTGGGACGACGGGCCCGCCAAAGGGCGCGCTGATGCCGCATCGGGCGCTGATCGGCAACCTGCCGGGCTTCGTCGCCTCGCACAACTGGTTTCCGCAGCCCGGCGATGTGTTCTGGTCACCCGCCGACTGGGCCTGGACGGGAGGTCTGATGGACGCCCTGCTGCCAACAATGTATTTCGGATTTCCCATCGTCGGTTATCGCGGCCGCTTTGGCGCGGAGCGCGCTTTCGAGCTGATGCAGCGGCACGGCGTCACCAGCGCATTCCTGTTTCCAACGGCGCTGAAGATGATGATGAAGTCGGTACCCGAACCACGGGCAACGTATCAGCTCAAGCTGCGCTCGTTGATGAGTGCCGGAGAAGCCGTGGGACAGACAGTGTTCGATTGGTGCCGCGATGCGCTTGGCGTGACTGTCAACGAAATGTTCGGCCAGACCGAAATGAATTACGTCGTCGGCAACTCGTATCTGAAATGGCCTGCTCGCGCCGGCAGCATGGGCCGGCCCTACCCGGGGCATCGCGTCGTTGTTATAGACGACGCCGGAGATGAAGTGCGCGCCGGGCAAACAGGCGAAATCGCAATCCATCGCAGCGACATCCACGGTGACCGCGATCCGGTTTTTTTTATCGAATACTGGCGCAACGCCGATGCAACTCGGAAAAAGTTTACCGGCGACTGGTGCCGTACCGGTGATCTCGCGAGCGTGGATCGAGACGGATACTTCTGGTATCAGGGCCGCGCCGACGATATGTTCAAAG
>DATEOP010000447.1:0-6264 GCA_035274065.1 Burkholderiaceae bacterium | reverse complement strand
ACCCAGCACCACGGAAGTCTGTGCTTGCCGATCTGGGATTGACCAATACTTCTTCAGCAATCGATTCTTCTCCTCTTCACCGACCATCTTGAATCCGTGCTTCTCGTAGAAACTGATTGCCCATGTGGCCGCGGCCCAGGTTCCGATCAGGATCGGTTTCATCGAACCTTTTATCAGTTCGCGCAACAGTACTGACCCGATACCGCCACCTCTGCGCTTGGTACGCACGTAGGCGTAACGAATTAACGCCACGTCTCCTCTTTCTTGAATCCCATCACACCGACAACGTCATTGTCTTCAACGTAGCACGAGAAGCTCACTCCCTCTTGCATTTGTGCTCGCAGTTCTTCCCTCGTCATATAGGGCTCGCGCCATTCATCCCACGGTATCACTCCCTTATAAGCGATAGCCGCATCATTGATGACATCAAGAATTTCTTCGAAATCCTCATCCCTGCTTTTTCTCAACATCCGATTGGGACCTCTGGCATTCTTACCTTCGAGTTGACGGCTTTCTAAGCTTATTGTCCGACGAATCTGCGCGGTTTATGCAACCGGAACGAATTCAGCGCGTCGCTCGCAATGAGCTCCTGGCGCGTCGTGTCGGCTTCTGGTGGGGGTTTGCGGAAGGGCTATTTTTTTTCATCGTGCCCGACGTCTACGTCAGCTTCGCAACTCTCTTTTCGCTGCGGGCCGGCGCGCTTGCCTGGTTCTTTTCGATCGCTGGGTCCGCGAGCGCTGTCGTCGTGATCTACCTGCTCGCGGTGATGCTCGGCTTGGACTACGTGTCCTTTCTCGATTGGATCCCGGGAATATCAGGGCCGCTGATTGATCGTATCGGCCAGCAGCTCGCGACCGAAGGGCTGCCCTACACCCCGTTTCTGATAATGGCTGGCGTGCCGCTCAAGGTCTACGTTGCTGAGGCTTTCGCACTCGAGCTGTCGCTCGGCGCGGTGCTCCTCTGGACCGTGTTCGCGCGCATCGTGCGGATCGGCCCGACGTTCGCAATTGTCGCGGGGATGCACCTGCTGTTCGGTCGTTGGATCAACGCTCGCCCGCGCGCCTGGTGCGCACTGCTTTGCATCTTTTGGCTCGCCTTCTATACCTTCTACTTCGTGCACATGAGTCGGGCCTGAAAGCGGGTGAAGCCGTCACCTCCAGTCCGGCCCTCGCTGAAATTGCTACTTGGCGACATCAGCTTTGTAGTGCGCGCTTTGTTCTCGTGCGAACTCCTCTAGACGCGTCAACTGAATCGCATACCGCTGTTGAAGCGGTCGAGCGTCGAATTGCTGCTCGGTCGAGCTCATTAGGGATGCAAGCTGGAGTACTTGACTGAGTCCTGAATGAAACGGACGTACAAGCTGCGCCAGCGTGCGCGGAACGCGTAAAGATAAGTGCATTACTTTTGCTTTGCGGCCGCTGACACGCTCGTAGGTACGCACCACGTCCATATCCGTGAGATTCTCGGGTCCACCAATGTCAATGCTTTCGCCGGCTAGCGCATCATCCTGCAGAGCCCGCACTGCAAGCGCAGCCACGTCACTGGCGGCGACGAAATTGCGTAGCTTCTCGCCCTCGCCAAACATCACGAGCTTTTTGCCAGCAAGCACCGGCTTGCCCATCAACACGTGCGCATGGAAGTCCATGAACGCTGTCGGTCGAAGTATTGTGTAGTTCAGCCCGCTCGCCCTTACATACTGTTCAATCTCGCGCTTGATTCGGACAAACGGAATCGTCTGAAAGGCCGGACTTGGAAAATAGGCTGAGGTGTATACGAATTTACCTACCCCATGAGCTTTGGCTGTCTCGATCAGACGTCGGTGTCCAGTCCCATCCACGCGCGCGGAAGCATGACGTCCTCGGCCGAACAGCGAGTGAGCAGCGGCGACAACGCGGTCCGCACCGGCGCATGCACGCGAGAGCGATTCGTCGTCGACGAGATCGCCGGCCACGACTTCGGCGCCGGCCTGTTGCAGTGAAGTTGCTTTCAAGGGATTGCGCGTCATTACGCGCACCGACGCACCAGCTGCCAACAGCTGTCGAGTAATGAGGCTTCCTAAGAGCCCACTGCCCCCAACGACCAAGATCACTGCTTGCCTCTAAATGACGTTCAAGCGGATTTTCGCCTTGGTAATAATTGTGCGCAATTGGCCTGAGGCAATTGCACGCTGAGCGTGAGGAAAGAGCTAAATGCTATCGAAGGATCGCTGCCCTATGGCTACTGGCCTGACTGCTCGGATTAACGGTTACACATAAAGCCGTGGTAGCCGACCAAACGTAACGTCACGGATACTGCATTCGCTGGCACCGTCCGCGAGGATGACTTGAAGGATCGAATGCTTCCCGACTTGGCTTCCCGAGTCTGCACAGCACACACAGAGCTTTGAGCGACATGATCGTGTCCAACCTTCTGTCCTCATTGCCTGCAGATGCGCGTAACAGGCGCTTAGCAATTGGCGTCGCCGTCGCTTCGCTGATCGTTTTCATTTTGATCGCGCCCTACGCCAACGTTCCTCTTGGCCGTATTGACGCGTTCATTCCGGCCTATCAGAGCGCGTTGATTTTGACTGATCTTGCGACTACCGCGCTGCTGTTTGGGCAATGGTATGTCTCACGATCGCGCGCCGTAGCGATACTTGCCGCCGGCTATCTGTTCACAGCCGTCATCACTCTCGGTCACACGCTGACCTTTCCAGGACTCTTCGCGCCTCAAGGGTTGCTGGGTGGTGGCCAACAGAGCACTGCGTGGATTTACATGTTTTGGCATGCAATCTTTCCGCTGTTTGTGATTGGCTATGCGAAGACAGCAAAGCCGCAGATGGAGGCGAGCGGAACCGTTGGCTGGGCGCTTGGAGCAGTCACGCTCGCAGCAGCTTTCACGGCGTTTGCAACGGCCGGCGAGGCAGCGCTGCCCGCCATCATGCGAGGGCACGGATATGCATCCGCGTATTCCGTCGCGGTGGGTTTTGTTTGGCTCACTCCTCTGGTTGCACTCTTTGTCTTGGGACGCAAGCGTCGTAAAACGGTGCTCGATGTGTGGCTGATGGTCGTGATGTGCGTATGGGCCTGCGACATTGGACTGTCTGCTGTTTTCAATGCCGGGCGGTTCGATCTCGGTTTTTACGCAGGGCGGACCTTCGGGCTGTTGGCTGGCAGCTTTCTCTTGTGGGTCTTGCTCTTTGAGAGCGTCTCCTTGTACACACGCATCGCTGCGGCGAATCGCGCCGAAATCGACATCCAAATCGCGCGCGAGAGCGAGGCGCGGTTGCGAGCGATGGCCGATGCAATGCCGCAGATCGCGTTCGTGAAACGAGCCGACGGATCGGTCGAGTTCGTCAACCAGCGGTGGCACGAATACACCGGACTCTTAACAGGCGAAGCCGACGAGCTGGAGCGCGTTGGGCATCCGGATGATCTGCCGGAGATGATGCTCCGATCGAAAGAGGCGCTGGCAAATAATCAGGCGCTCGAATGTGAGCTGCGGTTACGAAGGGCGTCGGATGGCGCCTACCGCTGGTTCCTGTTGCGCGAAGTGCCGATCACGAACGAAACGGGCAAAGTGTTCCGCAGGTATGGCACGGCGACTGACATTCACGAACGCAAACAAGCGGAGCAGGCACTGCAAGCATCTGACCGTCGCAAGGATGAGTTTCTCGCGGTGCTTGCGCACGAACTGAGAAACCCGTTGGGTCCGATTAGAAATGCAATTCAAATCCTCAACGTTGTGGCTGCCCACGAACCGACGGCACGCAAGGCACGGCAGGTCATCGATCGCCAGTCAGGCCACATGGCGCGTCTGATTGACGACCTTCTCGACGTGGCGCGGATAACGCACGGAAAGCTTGAGATAAAAAAGGCGCGCTGTGACCTCGTTGCAGTGGTGCGTGATGTGTGCGAGGACTACCGTCCGGCGCTCGAAGCCGCTGGTTTGCACTTAAACATTGACATCCCCAATGAGCCGGTCTGGGTGTACGGCGACGAGACGAGGCTGAACCAAATTGTCGGTAATGTTTTGCACAATTCGTTGAAGTTCACCGAAACCGGGGGTCAGATTTGGGTGCGAGTGCAATGCACAGCACGGGGATGCGAGGTTAACTTGCGCGACACTGGTATCGGCATGGACGAGGACACACTGCAAAAGATGTTTCAATCGTTCAATCAAGCGGACCGCAGCCTTGATCGCTCGCGAGGCGGCTTGGGACTGGGACTCGCGCTCGTCAGGCATCTCGTCGAGTTGCATGACGGCCACATTGACGCATCGAGCGCGGGCTTAGGACGAGGCTCCGAGGTCACCGTGGTCATTCCTCTGGAGAAGGCAACAGCACCGCATCAGGCCGCCGCTTCGGCACCTGAAGAACCCAGCAGTCCGTTGCGAATACTTGTGGTCGAAGACAATGTCGATGCCGCCGAGACGCTTTGTGTGCTTTTGGAACTAAAAGGACACGTGACCGAGAAGGCTCACAATGGCCGCGCAGGCCTGGAAGCTTGTCGTGGTTTCAAGCCGCATATTGTTTTTTGCGACATCGGCTTGCCCGGATTGGATGGCTACGAAGTTGCACGTACGCTGCGGCGGGAGCCGGAGTCGGCCGCTCTCTATTTGGTTGCGCTTACTGGCTACGGTCAGCAGGAAGACCAACGGCGCACTCGAGAAGCCGGTTTCGACTTGCATTTAGTCAAACCTGTAGATGATTCTGCGCTCGAAATGGCGCTTGCAATGAACAGAGCGAGCCTCGAAGAAGGCAAGAGCTATCGTCCCACGCCGCGAGCTTGAGGCGACCCGCATGGTGGCTAGCGTAACGATTGAACGCGGCGTCAGGTCTGCTGCTGGGAGAAACAGACCATAGACTGTCGAGATGTTCAGGACCTTCGCAAAGTGGGTGGCGGGGCTGCTTGCAGTCGCCCTGATTGTTATCTCGGTGTTCCTGATCAACTTGATCTGGTTTCGGCCATTCAGCCTGAACCTGTTCTATGAAAAGGCCTTCATCAGCTTCGTTCTCGAGCAGCCAGAATTGCTGACGAGCCTGGGAATAGCTGAGCAATTTGGCTACCGCAGGCACAACGCACATCTCGACGACGTCTCGATAGCCAAGGTCGAGCGTGACTTCGCTCAGTGGCACGGTTACCTCGCCGACTTGAAGTCGTACAACCTCGAGTCGCAGACGCCGGCGCAGAAACTCTCTACGCGCGTGCTTACTTGGTTCATCGACACCCTACTCGAGGGCGAGAGGTTTCGTTTCCACGACTATCCGGTCAACCAGCTCTTCGGCGTGCAGAGCCAGACGCCTGAGTTTCTGATTAATCAGCATCGCATCGCCGACCGCCGCGGTGCAGAGGACTATCTTGCGCGACTCTGCGAGATCGGTCGCAAGTTTGACCAAGTGCTCGAGGGGCTCGTGCTGCGCGAGCAGAAGGGTGTGCTTCCGCCGCGCTTTGTAATCGAGCGGGTGCTTACCGAGATGCGGGACTTCGCTGGCACGCCTGCGGCGGAAAACCCTCTCTACAAAAACTTCGCCCGCAAAGTGGAGACGTTGGAAGCCCTCACGGCAACCGACAAGCAGGCTCTGAACACGCGCTGTCTGCAGACGATCGAGAACAGCGTGGTGCCGGCATATCGCAAACTGATCACTTTCTTCGAAGGACAGTTGACGCGCTCCACCACCGACGATGGCGTCTGGAAGTTGCCCGACGGCGACGCGTATTACCGTTATCTCTTACACCGCGAAACAACAACGCGGATGACGCCGCAGGATGCGCATGACCTCGGCCTCTCGGAAGTGTCGCGCATCGAGCGTGATATCACGGCGATTCTTACTGCACAGGCGCAACTACAGCCTGGCGAAACACCCGCCAAAGCGCTCTTGCGGCTGAGCAAGGATCCACGCTTTCTTTATCCGAACACAGACGAGGGCAGAAAGGCCGCGCTCTCTGACTACAGCAAGATGATCGAGGAACAACTGGCCCGCTCGCGCGCTGTTATCGGGCTTGTCCCTAAGGCATTGATCGAGGTGAAGCGGGTTCCCGAGTTCAAAGAGAAAACCGCTCCTGGCGCGTACTACAGCTCGCCCGCAATCGATGGCACGCGGCCCGGCGTCTTCTATGCCAACCTGCGCGACATGAATGAAGTGCCGAAATTCATGATGCGAACGCTTGCGGTACACGAAGGTGTGCCCGGCCATCATTTCCAGCTCGCATTGGCGCAGGAAAAGGAGGGCGGACCAACCTTCCGGCGCGTGTTGCCATTCACTGCCTACAGTGAGGGCTGGGC
>DATEOP010000446.1:0-8452 GCA_035274065.1 Burkholderiaceae bacterium | reverse complement strand
GATTCTGTATCGCTCCAATGCGCAGTCGCGCGTTATCGAGCACGCGTTGTTCAATGCGGCGATTCCGTATCGCGTTTATGGCGGTCTGCGCTTTTTCGAGCGTGCTGAAGTCAAGCACGCACTGGCGTACCTGCGCCTGATCGAGAATCCGGCCGATGACACGGCCTTCCTGCGTGTTGTGAACTTTCCGCCGCGCGGAATCGGTGCACGAACTCTGGAGCAACTGGGCGATGCGTCGCGCGCGAGTGGCCAGACGCTGTACGCGGCAGTGGGTGCGTTAAGCGGCAGAACGAGATCGAACCTCGGCGCCTTCGTCGAGCTGATCGACAAGCTGCGCGGAGAGATTGCCGATTTGCCGTTGTCCGAAATCGTCGCCGCAGTGATTCAGCAAACCGGACTGATCGCGCATTATCAGAGCGAAAAAGAAGGCGAAGAACGCATCGAAAACCTGAACGAGCTGGTGAACGCTGCGGCGGCGTTCGTGATGGAAGAGGGCTACGGCGCTGATTCTCCAGGCGTGCAGAGTGATGCGGAAACGGCGCAGCTATCGCCGCTTGCAGGGTTTTTGTCGCACGCGTCGCTCGAGGCGGGCGACAACCAGGCGCAGGCCGGGCAGGACGCACTGCAGATGATGACCGTTCACTCTGCAAAGGGGCTCGAGTTTCAGGCGGTGTTCATTGGGGGCCTGGAAGAGGGCTTGTTCCCGCACGAAAACAGCATGAACGAACCCGGCGGTCCAGAGGAAGAACGTCGTCTGATGTATGTTGCGATCACGCGGGCGCGTCAGCGGCTGTACATCAGTTTTGCGCAAAGTCGGATGCTGCACGGTCAGACCCGCTATGGCATCAAGTCACGGTTTATAGGAGAGCTGCCGGAGGGTGCGGTCAAGTGGCTAACTCCGCGCGTTAAAACCAGTGCGGGTGGCCGATTCGGTCAATGGCACGACACCGGACTCGCGCCGTCGGTGCGAACATCGGTGGCGCGCGAAAAGCCAACACATGGCTACCGTATAGGCCAGTCGGTCAACCACGCACGCTTCGGCGAGGGCGTCGTGATTAACCTCGAAGGCAACGGCGACGACGCGCGCGCCCAGATCAACTTCGGACCGCAGGGTATTAAGTGGTTGTCGTTGGCGGTCGCGAAGCTGACCTGAGACGTTAGCCAACGCTGTCGGTCGACAGCGCTTCATTGCAGTGATGCGGCTGCACGATGCCGCGCGAAGCGTCGTCCACGGCGGTGGCCCGAATGATCGGCGCCTGCGACGTCACGCCGCCGAAAATCGTCGCGAAAGCGACATCCGCCGCATCACGTCCGGTGCCGAAGCGCACGAAGCCCATCGGAATCGCCGTTCCGGACGGATCGAATATGTACCAGCGGTCGCCTAGAAACGCCTCGACATACGCGTGAAAATCGGGCGGGCCAAGCGATGGATCGGCGCCATAGTCAGTGCCGGTCGTGAAGCGTGCCGGAATATTGAGAGCGCGACACAATGCGATCATCAGGTGCGTAAAGTCACGGCAGACGCCGACCTGCTCAATCAACGTGTCGACGGCAGACGTGTTCGCGTTCGATGTGTTCGAGCGAAAGCTGACGCGGCGATTCACCCAATCACGAATTGCCTGCACGCGGCTGTAGCCTTGAGCCAGGCTTCCGAATTCATTGTTGGCCAGCTTGTACAGTCGATCGGACTGGCAGTACCGACTGGGATAGATGTAGCTGATCACCTCGAGCGGCAGACGCGATATCGGCACTTCTGCAAGTTGCGATGTGTCGGCGCAATGGTGCGTGAGGTCGACTGTCGCGGCGTAGCCGACTTTGAGCGGGCCCGGCTGAGCGCGCACCCGCATGTAGCGATTGCCCGTCAGCGGGTCGGTGTACATCTGAGGAGAAATCGGCTGACTGATCTGCAGCTTCTCCGACGCGATCACCTGGCTGCGCGTCTGCGCGGCATGGATGTTGAATACGAAGTCGGCACCGTACTGATCGACTTCGTAGTTCAGCTCAACTTGCAATTCCAGACGAATCATCACTCTGGTGCGGTCTCGATCAGGCTGCGATAGATCGGATACTGAGTTGCGTACCCAACGCTGATCAATATCAGCGCAATCGGCGCGAACAGCATCGACGCCAACTGGGGTGAAGCGCCAAACACCTGCAGAAGTTGAGTGATCACGAAAATCACGACGAAGGAGAGCGCAAACAGCGCAGCCGCAAGCATCAAGAAAGGCCAACGGTTGCGCCAGCACATGACGAAGGAAAAGAACAGCGCCTTCGCAACGGGAAGCCGGTGCCACGCGACCAGCTGCGGTGCGAACCATGTGGCCATCAGAATGGGTACGTAGACAATTCCAGCTGCGACCATTGCATCCCACGGAAAGTTTTGTGCTGCAGAGTTCGAGTCGATCTTTCCATCGACCAGCTGCCATTGGGCCAGTTCATCGGCGGCCAGCAACGATACAAGTGTGACCAGGACAAGCACCAACGCCGCGTTGACGAAGCCGAGAGTGGCCAGCGCCTTCCGCTGCTGTGGGTCGCGAAACGGTTCTACCATCAAGGTAGGCATCGGCATCTGCCCGCGCTCTGCCTCGCGGCCTGCCAGTGTCAGACCGAGGGTGCCGAACGGAATCAGAACAGCCGCCAAAGGCAGCCCCACGAACGGCAGATACGCGAGCAGCGACATGCCGATCGTGTACAGAATCACGAGCGACGTAAACGCAAAAGGCTGCCGTCGATACAGCCTGAGTGCATCGCGCAGCCAACTCAAACCAGCGCGCGCAGGAAGCGTTTTAACGACCATCGGCGACCGTCAATATCAGTCCCGTCGCACTCAGTGGACCCAGGGCAGTATCGGATCAACCGTGCGGCGCTTCAGGATGCGCTCGAAGTGTGCCGGATCATGTGGAGTCAGCAAGTGCGCAGGGCGTGGAAGGTAGTAGTCGTACAGCCTTGAAATCCAGAATCGAAGCGCGGCAGCCCGCAGCGACGTTCGCCAGCATTCGTGTTCGTCCTCGGTGAGCGAGCGTACCGCGTGATACGCGTTGAGCATTGCGTGTGCCCGTGTGGGCTCGAATTCGCCGCTATCTTGCCTGATGCACCAGTCGTTGATCGTAATGGCGAGGTCGAACAGCCAGATCGAGCATCCCGCGAAATAGAAGTCGATGACGCCGCCAATCCGATCGCCGTCCGGCTCATGCACCAGAAGCACGTTGTCACGAAACAGATCGGCGTGGATTGGCCCGGCCGGGAGCTTTTCGAAACGCGCGCTGCGAAAAAATGAATCTTGAAATATCAGCTCCTCGGTCAGCACTTGCATCACCTCGTCGGGTACGTGCAACTTCAGCTTCGGCACCGCGCTCTTCCACCAGCCGATGCCGCGCAGGTGCGGCTGAAACGGCGCGAAATCGGCGCCGGCCAAGTGCATGCGCGCGAGAAATTCGCCGACGCTTGCGCACTGTGCAACCGTCGGGTCGGTCGTTGCCTTTCCCGGCAAACGGGTTGTCAACGCAGCGGGCTTGCCTTTCAGTTCGGCGACCAGCGCGCCGCTGCGGGTCGGTTGCGGCTCTGGAACGGCCAGCCCTTTCTGTGCCAAATGAAGCATCAATTGCAGGTAAAACGGCAGCTGGCGTGAGGTTAGGCGTTCAAAGACAGTCAGCACGTAGTGGCCGCGGTTGGTGCTGACAAAGTAATTCGTGTTTTCAATGCCGGTGTGGATTCCCTCGAGTTCGGTCAATTCGCCGAGAGAAAACTGGCCAAGGAACTGGTTAACTTCGGCGCGCGACAGCGCGGTGAATACCGCCATCGCGCAGGAGGTTAATTGGAAGGCTTGGCCGGACTGGAGATTTGCGGCGGTGCAGGTGCTGGCAGCGGCGGGGTCGTGCGCCCGAATTCAAACTTGAAGAAACTGGGCACCGATAACCCGGGGCTCATTTGAGTCGTTCCCAATGGCAGTCTTCCCTCGTTATTGGTCATCGAATAGCTGCGCGAGCTGCCTGCAGGTGTAACCACCACCTCGCTAACTCGGTTTGAAGTACGAAATTGCTCGATGCGAGTGGCGTAACTCGAATCGTCCCGCTCGATCTTGGCGTTGTCGGGATCGCCGGCAGGCCTCGGTTGCAGGGCATCTTCCACGCTCGCCGGCTTGACGGCCTTCGCCTCGCGGTCATCTATCGCCTGACGCTCGGCAGGCGACAGTTCAATCGTGCGCCGGGGCTTCGACGGCGCCGTCTTGGCCGCCTTGCCTTCGCTTGCCGCCGGCATAGATGGAGGTGGAGGTGCGGGCGTCTGCGCAACGGCCATAAAAGACCACGCCAGCAGTACTGCCAATGCCACGGTTCTCATCTGGGGCCTCGCATCGCACGTGCAACTTCGCACACGCAAATTCTATAGATAAAGCATTTGCTCGCGTTCGCTCGCCGTTTGCGAAAATCCGCGCGCGTCATAGAAATCAAAAATCGCGTTGACTACCGCGTCGCTGCTGTCGACGATCGTCATCATGTCGAGATCAGTGGCTGCGATCATGCCTTCGGTGACCAGCGTGTCGCGCATCCAGTCGATTAGACCGCTCCAGAAGCGCGACCCGACGAGCACCAGCGGCATTGACTTGCCTTTGCCGGTTTGCATCAGTGTCAGGGCCTCGGATAATTCGTCAACGGTTCCAAAGCCTCCCGGCATCACAACGTACGCCGCTGCGTATTTGACGAACGCGACCTTGCGAGCAAAAAAGTGGCGAAAGCGGAGCGAAATATCCTGATATGGATTGCCGTACTGCTCGAACGGCAACTCGATGTTCAATCCGACCGATGGCGATGCGCCTTCAAACGCGCCTCGGTTGGCGGCTTCCATGATCCCGGGGCCACCTCCGCTGATGACCGCAAATCCCGCGTCCGATAACTTGCGTGCGATTTCGACAGCCAACTGATACATCGGCTGCTCGGGTGCAGCGCGGGCGCTGCCGAAGATCGAGACCGCGGGCCGAATCTCGGACAGCCGTTCGGTCGCTTCGACAAACTCTGAAATAATTCCCCATAAGTGCCACGATTCGCGCGCCTTTTGCTGCGTGGCACGCTCCGGCATGGTCACCGCGCGAAGGCTCGGAATGTTTTTTCGATGGTCGAGCACAGCGTTCTCCTGATCAATTACACAACTTAACGAACAACGTGAAAACGCTGCTGCTGGTCGACGGATCCAGCTACTTATACCGCGCGTACCACGCGCTGCCAGACTTGCGCACCTCCAACGGCGAGCCGACGGGTGCGCTTCGCGGCTTCATCTCGATGCTGCACGTTCTGCGGCAGCAGGTGGAGGCCGAGCACATAGCGTGCGTTTTCGATGCCAAGGGTAAGACGTTCCGGGACGATCTGTTTTCCGAATACAAGGCGAATCGGACCGCAATGCCGGACGATCTCGGGCGGCAGATCGAGCCGATTCACGAGGCAGTACGCGCACTTGGCTGGCCCATCATCGAAATTCCCGGAATTGAGGCCGACGACGTGATTGCAACGCTTGCGCACCGCGCCAGCGCGCAGCAATTTCGAACCATCGTTTCAACGAGTGACAAGGATCTGGCGCAGCTCGTCGACGAGCGAGTCACGCTGGTGAACACGATGAGTAACGAAACGCTCGACGTGCCCGGGGTCGTGCGCAAATTCGGAATTCCACCGGATCGCATCGTCGATTATCTGACGTTGGTTGGCGACAGCGTCGATAACGTGCCCGGAGTCGACAAGGTCGGGCCGAAAACGGCGGCCAAGTGGCTGCACGAATACGGATCGCTCGACAATTTGCTGGCGAATGCCCACGCCGTCAAAGGCGCGGTCGGCGAGAACTTGCGCAAGGCATTGCCGTGGCTGCCGACGGCCCGCAAGCTGGTAACGATTCGCAACGACTGCGATCTGGGCAAAGAGCTCGAGTCGATCGAATCATTGGCCGTTCAACCGCAAGACGTAGAGAAGTTGCGTGAGCTTTACGCGCGATACGAATTCAAAGCCTGGCTGCGCGAGCTTGATGGTGCTGCAGTAGCCAAGGCGATGAGTGGAGGCGCTTCCGGCGAAGTGCCGTCGGCGGCGCTGGCGCGGCCCGATGTCGATTACGAAACCATCCTGTCCTACGAGCAGCTCGAGACGTGGCTTGCAAAAATCGGCTCGGCGGATCTGACGTCGATGGTCACGCATACCACGTCGCTCGATCCGATCGCCGCCGAGCTGGTGGGAATTTCGTTTTCGGTCGAGGCATTGCATGCGGGGTATATACCCTTGGCGCATCGCTATGCGGGTGCGCCCAAGCAGCTGCCGATCGACGAGGTTCTCGAACAGCTTCGTCCATGGCTCGAGAGTCCGCATCAGCGAAAGCTCGGCCACAACATGAAGTACCAAATGCATGCGCTCGCAAACCGCGGTATCAAGCTTGCCGGTGTCGCGCACGATACGCAGCTCGAGTCCTATGTGCTCGAACCTCATCGCAACCACGATGTTGATTCGCTCGCCGAGCGCCATTTGAGCCGTAAGACGCTCACTTACGTCGAAGTGTGCGGCAAGGGAGTCAACCAGCTGTGCTTCGACGAGGTCGCAGTCGAGCGTGCGACGGACTACGCGGGTGAAGATGCAGAGGTTACGCGCGCACTGCACGAAGCACTGTGGCCGCGCATCGACCCCGACGAAAAGCTGCGTTTCATTTATGAACAGATCGAACTGCCGGCCGCACTGGTGCTGTTCGAGATGGAGCGCACGGGCGTGTTGATCGACCGCGCGAAGCTCGATGCACAGAGCCGCGAGTTCGGTGCCCGCATTGCAGCGCTTGAAGCAACCGCACACGAGCTCGCCGGGCAACCTTTCAATCTGGGCAGTCCGAAGCAAATCGGCGAGATCCTGTTTGGCAAGCTGCAGCTGCCCGTGCTGAAAAAAACCGCGAGCGGCACGCCGTCAACGGATGAGGAGGTGCTCGAAAAACTTGCGCTCGACTATCCGCTGCCGAAGCTATTGCTCGAGCATCGCGGACTGTCGAAGCTGAAGTCGACATATTGCGACAAGTTGCCGATCACCGCAGATCGCGATAACCGCGTGCATACAAGTTACGGTCAGGCGGTAGCGGTCACTGGTCGCCTGTCGTCGAGCGATCCTAATCTGCAGAACATTCCGATTCGCACGCCCGAGGGGCGCCGTATCCGCGAGGCGTTCATTGCCCCGCCAGGCCATCGAATAGTCTCGGCCGACTATTCGCAGATCGAGCTGCGCATCATGGCGCACATTTCTGGCGATACAGGTTTGCTCGAAGCCTTCGGCAAGGGCGAAGACATTCATCGCGCAACCGCGTCCGAAGTGTTCGCCGTGCCGCTGTCCGAGGTAACAAGCCAGCAACGCAGCTATATCAAGGTGATCAATTTCGGATTGATGTATGGAATGAGCGCGTTCGGTGTGGCATCCAACCTCGGAATCGAGCGTGATGCCGCCAAACTGATCATCGATCGCTATTTCACGCGTTTTCCAGGCGTGGCCAAGTACATGGAGTCCACGCGCGCACTCGCCAAGCGCCAGGGCTACGTCGAAACCGTCTTCGGACGTCGCTTATGGTTGCCCGAGATCAATTCGCCGAACGGACCGCGACGCGCCGCGGCCGAGCGCGCGGCGATCAACGCGCCAATGCAAGGCACTGCGGCGGATCTGATCAAGCTTGCAATGATCGCGGTGTCGAAATGGATCAATACCGAGCAGCTTGGAACACGGCTCGTGATGCAGGTGCACGACGAGCTGGTGCTCGAAGTGCCGGATGTTGAAATCGAATTGACAAGACGCCGTGTGCCGGAACTGATGTCACGGGTGGCAGATTTGCGAGTACCACTATTGACCGAAGTCGGCGTAGGGTCGAATTGGGATGAGGCGCATTGATGATCACTACTGATACTGAAGGTTTAACTGCCGGCGCAGTGCAAATTACAAGCGGGAATCGTCAGATACCTGCGTACCGCGCGATGCCTGCGGGGAAAGCCGGCCTGGCGACGGTACTTGTTGTGCAGGAGATTTTTGGCGTCCACGAGCACATTAAGGACGTTACGCGCCGCCTCGCTAAGCAGGGTTACCTCGCGGTCGCGCCAGAGCTGTACGTGCGGCAAGGTGATCCAAGCAACTACAGTGATGTCGCGGCGTTGATCACCGACATTGTTGCCAAAGTCCAAGATGCGCAAGTGATGTCTGACCTTGACGCGACAGCGCGATGGGCAGCAGAGAATGGCGGCGACGGCAAGCTGGGGATCACCGGATTTTGCTGGGGCGGGCGAATCGTTCACATGTATGCCGCGCACAGTCCGAAACTCGCTGCGGCCGTCGCATGGTATGGGCCTACTGCACGTGTGTACTGTCCCGGCGACAAAACACCGCTGCAGGTCGCTGATCGGATCAAAGCACCGGTACTCGGACTTTATGGCGGGGCCGATAGCGGCATTCCGAATGACAGCGTCGAA
>DATEOP010000445.1:0-2365 GCA_035274065.1 Burkholderiaceae bacterium | reverse complement strand
TTCGGAATGTCCCAGTAGTTGCGGCCGGTTGCATGACAGAGCAACAGTTCTCCGGCAACACGACGCACGATGACGCCACAGCTCAATAACCTCGGCATGGGATCTCAATTGGGAATAGTGCTTGCATCAACGAGTATTCTTCACTGTACTGATTAAATGCAATTTTCCATTGCTTCGAATCGCCGCCGCGCTGATCTAAAGAGCGCAGTCCGCTCGACGCTGTCGGGCGCCATCGCTCTAGCTACCGCCTGGGCGGCACTGCAGGCGTTTCGACTATTGCGCGCGAAGCATCGTCGCGTTCAAACGGAGGCTTTTTCTCACACGTTCGCGGGCTCGGGGCGGCGCATCCTGGTCGTCGGCGACAGCACCGGCGTCGGCATCGGAAGCTTTGACTCACGTTCCACGGTCGCGGGGCGTCTCGCGGCGGCGTTTCCAGGTACGGTGATCGTCAATCGTGCGAGGGATCGCGCACGGTCGCTCGATATTCCGGAACAGATCGAAGCGAGCAGTGGGCACTTCGATTTGACGTTGATCTTCGCGGGCAGTAGCGATGTCGTGCGTCTATCCTCTTATCAAGCGGTGGTGCTCGCGGCCGAGCACACGCTCGACGTCGCCAGCGCCCGCAGCGATCACATCGCGGTCGTGGCGCCGGCTGACGTAGGAACTGCGCCCGCATGGGTATGGCCTCTCGACATTGTGTTGTCGCGCCGCGCCGAGACGGTGCGGCGTGCGTGGCAATACGCAATGCGAGAACGAACCAACGTGCACCTGGTCGATTTGCGAATGCCGCGCGATCGAGATCCATTCCGAATCGCGCCGCGCCGTTATTACTCCCCTGATGGGATTCATCCAAGTGCTGACGGCTACGCGTTGTGGTTTGCGCAGATCACGCGTCAGGTGCCGCTGTTTGCCGAAGCCGAGCACGCCACGGAGACCTAAGTGCATCAGAGCAAGCTTGTCGCCGCCGTGATCGACTGTCAGGCCGACGATCTGACCGAAGCAACACGTTTCTGGAGCGCGGCACTGGGTCGCAAAGCGGATGTGTCCGATGATCCGGCGACGGCAAAGTATGTCAGGGTCGGCAGCGGCGATGAGGAGTTGATCGTGCTGCTGCAGAAAGTGCCGCATCCGAGTCGGGTTCATCTTGATATCGAGACCGACAACGTCGAGGCCGAAGTGGCGCGCCTCGAAGCGCTCGGAGCGAAGCGCCTCGAAAAGATCAAGACGTGGTGGGTGATGGAGGCTCCAACCGGCCATCGCTTCTGCGTGGTGCGCCCGCAGCGCGAAGGAAAGATGCCTGCCGACGCCAATGAGTGGCCGTAACGGGCGCCGCGGCCGCGACGGCGCGCACTGCATCGCGGGCTAGTACGACCGATTGAGGCCGCTATGAGCACATCATCAGCGGCAGCCGGACAATCCGGCACGCAAGGACAGACTATCGAAGCCGAACGCTTCGGAAAGCCTTCTTCCGGATGGCGCCGCGCCTGGTTCGAAATCATTTTTGAATCCCAAACGCGCCAGGGCCGTACGTTCGATTTGATTCTGCTGGCGGTCATCATCGCGAGCGTGCTGGTGGTGGTGTTGGACAGCGTCGGCAGCTACTCGCAGCGTCATGGCGCGGTATTAAATGGTCTCGAGTGGACGTTCACCGTGCTTTTTACCGTTGAGTACATCGCAAGAATCGTCGCGGTTCAGCGACCCTTGCGTTATGCCACCAGCTTCTACGGCCTCGTTGACTTGATGTCGGTACTCCCGACTTATCTGGCGTACTTGTTCCCTGAGTTGCACGCGCTGATCGATATACGTCTGCTGCGGCTGCTTCGCGCCTTTCGAATTCTGAAGTTGACCGAGTATCTGACTGAAATCAGCGTGCTCGGAGATGCGCTCCGTGCCAGCCGGCGCAAGATTTTGGTGTTCATCTGCACTGTGCTGACGATCGACGTTCTGATGGGGACGTTGATGTATGTAGTGGAAGGCCCAAAAAACGGCTTCAGCAATATTCCGGTCTCGGTGTACTGGGCTATCACAACGATGACGACCGTTGGGTTCGGCGACATCGCGCCGCAGACAGGCCTTGGCCGCGCGATCGCCAGCTTCATGATGCTACTGGGTTGGGGCATTCTCGCCGTGCCTACAGGCATCGTGACTGCCGAGATGACGCATCGAAGGTTCGGTGCGCGCGCAGCAGGTCCGATTTGTCAGAGCTGCGGCGCGGATGATCACGCAGCATCAGCGCAGTTCTGCGCTCATTGTGGAAAACCGCTGCCGGCCCGGGCGGAAGGCCGTTAACGCAGGTGAGGGCTACAAAATGCGGTTGAACCACCACATCGATAACAACGCCCCCGCCAACGCAAGTGTGGCACCT
>DATEOP010000444.1:0-9404 GCA_035274065.1 Burkholderiaceae bacterium | reverse complement strand
GCGCGCGCCTGGATGCTGGTCGATGGCACAAGCGGTGCGCGCCTGGCAGCTTTTGAGCCTACGGCGCGTCTCGAGCCGGCGTCGCTGACCAAGTTGATGACTGCATATGTCGTGTTTTCCGCACTCAATGAGAATCGCATTGCACTGACCGACACGGTTACCGTTTCCGCCGTCGCGTTTGCAGCTCCAGGCAAGTCGGGCTCACGCATGTACCTCGAGCCTGGCGGGAAGGTGAACGTCGACCAGTTGTTGCGCGGAATGCTGACGGTTTCCGCCAATGACGCGGCTGTCGCCTTGGCTGAGCACAGCGCGGGAACGGTCGACGCCTTCGTTGAGCGGATGAACGCTGAAGCGCGGCGCCTCGGCATGGCGAACACGCATTTCTCAAATCCGACTGGGCAGTCGGACGCCCAAAACTATTCGAGTGCGGAAGACATGGCGATCCTCGCGCAACGGCTGCAGTCCGACTTTCCGCAGCACGCAGCTTTGTTTGCGCAGCGCGAATTTGCCTACAACAATGTCTCGCAAAGCAACCGCAATCGTCTTTTGTGGGCCGATTCACACGTGGACGGGATGAAGACCGGGCAGCTATCAGCCTCCGGCTGGTCCGTTGTAGCAACAGTCGCGCGGGAGCAGGGTCGCGGTGAGCGAGCCTTTCCACGCCGTCTGATCGCCGTCGTGCTCGGTGCAGCGAGCGACGCGTCGCGCACGCAAGAGACGCTGCGTTTGATCAATCATGGCTACGCAGCGTTCGACACGGTACAGGTTTATCGTCGCGGTGACGTGCTGTCGACGCCCGCAATCTGGAAAGGTGATCGGGGTGTCGTGCCAGTGGGCGTGGACCACGACGTGTATGTAACGGTGCCTTCGAGCGAACTGCGGGCGCTCGGATCCGAGCCGCTGAAGTCGTCGATCGAGCGCCCCGACCCGCTTGTCGCGCCGGTGCAGCGAGGCGAAGCGGTGGGTCGCATGAGGATTAGTGCCGGTGGACGCCAGGTCGCAGAAGTACCGGTCGTAGCACTCGAGCGCGTCGAATCCGGCGGCCTGCTGCGCCGCGCGTACGATGCCATCGTGCTGTGGTGGAGAAAGCGCAATGGTTGAATCGCGAAGTGAAGCCGCGGACTGGCAAAGCGCCAGCTGCTACCTGAACGGTGAGTGGACGCCGCTGCTCGAGGCGAAAGTGTCTGTCCTCGATCGTGGATTTATTTTTGGTGACGGCGTCTATGAAGTGATTTCCGTCGACACCATCGGTGGCATTCGAGCGCCGTTTCGAGCTAATGCGCACTTTGCGCGGCTGCAAAGAAGTCTTGATGCAATCCGTATCGAGAATCCGCTGCGGCTTGAACAGTGGCTCGACCTGACTGCCGAGGTGATCGAGCGTCACGCGTGGCCGCGTCAGTTGGTCTATGTTCAGATCACTCGCGGTGTCGCTAAGCGAGATCATCCCTTTCCGGCGGGCATTGCACCGACCGTCTTCGTTACGACCTCTCCATGGCCGCCGATTCCTGCCGAGCAGATCGAACGCGGAGTGTCCGCTGTCACGCATGCCGACGAGCGCTGGTTGCATTGCGATATCAAAAGCACTTCACTGCTTGGCAACGTGTTGATGAAGCAGTATGCGATCGACAACGGCGCAACTGAGACGGTGATGCTTCGCGACGGCTTCCTCACCGAAGGGTCCAGTACCAATGTCTGTGTGATCAAGGACGGCGTCATTGCGATACCGCCGAAGAGCGTGCAGCTGCTGCCCGGTATCACGGTTGACGGAGTGGCTGAGATTGCCCAAAAACATGGCGTCAAAGTTGACGTTCGCCCGATCGCAGCCGCTGAGTTGAAGGCAGCTGACGAAATCATGCTCAGCTCCTCAGGGCGCGAACTGCTGGCTATCGTTTCGCTTGACGGGACAGCGGTGGGTAAAGGAGCTGTTTTCGGTAAACCGGGCCCCATGTATGTGCAGATGTACAAATGGTTCCAGCAGGCCAAACTTGAGGACGCGCGCAGCTGGGCAGCACAGCGAGATGCGCACCGCGGTGAACGTCGCGCAACTGAACGAATCGCATGAGCAACGAACCCAAACCCTCGGAACTGACGCCCCGGCCCCCGGGATTGACGTTTCCCACAGACTTCCCGATCAAGATCATGGGACGCCGAGTCGATGAATTCGCGCAGGCAATTGTCGACGTCGTGCAGGCGCACGCCCCGGATTTTGACGCCAGCACGCTGGAGATGCGCACGTCGAAGGACGGCAATTATTTGTCCGTGACCGCGACGATCCGCGCGACATCGCGCGCGCAGCTCGATGATCTATATCGCGCTCTAACGAGTCATCCGTTGGTCAAAGTTGTGCTTTAGCCGATGATCGTTCGGCACCTCGGACGCTGCGACTACGTTCGCACTTGGCAGGCGATGCGTGAGTTCAATCAGCAGCGAACCTCCGACACCGACGACGAGCTCTGGCTGGTTCAGCATCCTCCCGTATTCACTCTCGGGCAGGCAGGCCGCCGTGCGCATCTGCTTGCGCCGACTGATATTCCCGTGGTGACGACCGATCGCGGAGGGCAGGTGACATACCACGGCCCCGGACAGGTCGTCGCCTATCCGCTGATCGATCTGCGGCGTCTTCGCATCTACGTTAAGGAACTTGTCTTTCGCATCGAGGAGTCGGTTATTCAGACGCTACAGGCCTTCGGTGTCGACGGGCGCCGTGTGCAAGGCGCTCCAGGAGTATTCACGCCGTGGTCCGGCAACGCACCGCCACCTTTTACTGGCCTGGGAAAAATCGCCGCGCTCGGTATCAAAGTTGCAGGAGGCTGCAGCTATCACGGCGTGGCGCTGAACGTCGCAATGGACCTTGCGCCCTACGCGCTGATTGACCCGTGTGGTTACGCTGGGCTGCAAGTCATCGACCTTGCAACTCTCGGCGTCGATGCTGATTGGCAAGATGTCGGACTCCGCCTCAGCGAGCGGCTGCAGGCGCATCTGTCGCCGCGTACGCCAGTTCACCCACCCACGTTCGCTAGACTTACCGCCTGATGGACACCTCCGCACCCGCAGCCGGTTTTGAAAAGAAGAGGGGCGAAGCCAAAACCGGAAAGGTCTTCAAGAAGTTTTCGATCACGCCGGTGCCGCTCGGCCAGTCGCTGAAGAAACCTGAGTGGATTCGCGTAAAAGCCGGTTCACCGGCAACTCGCTTCTACGAGATCAAGAACATTCTTCGTCAACATAATCTGCATACCGTCTGCGAAGAGGCGTCGTGCCCGAACATCGGCGAGTGCTTCGGCAAGGGCACCGCGACGTTCATGATCATGGGGGACAAATGCACGCGGCGATGCCCGTTTTGCGATGTCGGTCATGGCCGCCCCGATCCGCTTGACGTAGACGAACCGCTCAACCTGGCGAGAACGATCGCCGCGCTGAACTTGTCGTATGTCGTCATCACGTCGGTTGATCGCGATGACTTGAGGGATGGCGGAGCGCAGCACTTCGTTGACTGTATTCGGGCGACGCGGCAACTGTCGCCACGGACGCGAATCGAGGTACTGGTTCCCGATTTTCGTGGTCGCCTCGATCGCGCTTTGCAAATTCTGCAGGCCGCGCCTCCCGACGTGATGAACCACAATCTGGAGACGGTGCCGCGTCTTTATCGGCACGCACGACCGGGCTCCGATTACGCGCATTCGCTGCAGCTTCTGGCGGAATTCAAGCGCGTCGTTCCCGAGGTCCCGACCAAAAGTGGAGTGATGGTTGGGTTGGGCGAGACCGACGAAGAGATTTTGCAAGTGATGCGCGATCTTCGCGCGCACGATGTCGACATGCTGACCGTCGGCCAGTATCTAGCACCGAGTACGCATCATCTGCCCGTGCTGCGTTACGTACATCCAGACACATTCGGCATGTTCGAGTCCGAAGCCCGTCAGATGGGCTTCTCCCACGCTGCTTGCGGCCCGTTGGTACGGTCCAGCTACCACGCCGATCAGCAGGCGCACGCGGCCGCTATCGCTGTCAGGTCCATCGCTCTGGACGAACATACATCGCTTTAGGCAAGCACCACTCGCACTCGATGACCCGCGCCATCTTCGACCAGCGGAATTCGCGCCGCACCATCGGCCATCCTTACACCGTCAAGCTCGGCGAGCGCAAACCGCGACTGACGCGACGCGGGTTCCTCATCAATGAACATGCCGCCGCGAACGCGAACTCTATTCGCTTGGCGAAGTACTGTCCGCGGGACCTTAGTTTGTACTTGGACTGTACCGGCACCCCGCGTTCATTCCAGAAGCAAGCGCGGGAACCAGAGAGCGATTTCAGGAAACGCGATCACCAGAATCAGCCCGATGATCTGCAGAACCACGAACGGAACGATACCCTTGATGATGTCCTGCATGCGCACCGAGGGTGGCACGATCGCCTTCATGTAGAACAGCGTGATGCCGAACGGCGGCGTGAGGTAGGAAGTCTGCAGATTGACCGCCACCAGGATCGCGAACCACAGCAGGACCTCAGCCTTCGGCACGTGGGTGCCAAAATCGAGCAGATCAAAAATCGGCGCAAAAATCGGCAGCACGATCAGCGTGATCTCGATCCACTCGAAGAAAAACCCGAGGATGAAGATCAACGCCATCGACGCGACCAAAAATCCCCAGGGGCCGAGAGCTAGGTGCTCGAAGCCAGCGACTACCATCTGATCGCCGCCCAGTGTGCGAAAGACGTAGGAAAATGCGGTGGCGCCGATGAAAATCGCGAACAGCATCGCGTTTGTCAGCGCCGTTTCCTCGAGCGTGTTCAGCAGCAGGCGTTTGTTAAACGTCCGGTTCACGAAGGCGAGGATGATGGCGCCAAAGGCCCCGACCCCCGCGGCTTCAGTCGGAGTGGCAAAGCCGAACAGTATCGATCCCAGCACGAGACCGATCAGAAACACCGGCGGCCAGAATCCTTTCCATAGCATCAACGCGTACGTGCGCGCGTTCGCGGGTCCCAGATCCCGCGGAAGTGGTGGCGCCGCCGCTGGCTTCAGAAACCCTACTCCCAGTACGTAAATAAAGTAGAGCGCGGCCAGTAGCAGCCCCGGAAATACTGCACCGATGAAAAGAGTGCCCACCGGAACCGCCAGCAGGTCGGCCATCAGCACCAACATGATCGAGGGCGGAATCAGGATGCCGAGTGTTCCCGATGCTGCGATGACGCCGGTCGCAAGCGACTTGTCATAGCCGCGCTCGAGCATCGACGGCAAAGCGATCAGGGTCAGCATGATCACCGAGGCGCCGACGATTCCGGTGGTCGCCGCCATGATCGTGCCAAGCATCACCACCGAAAGTGCGAGCCCGCCCGGTGCGCGGCGTAGCAGCACCTGCAAACAGAACAGCATGTCCTTCGCGACGCCGCTTTTTTCGAGCATCACCCCCATGAAGATGAACATCGGGATGGCCACTAGAACTGAGTTGGCCGCGACGGCGCCAAAAATGCGCGATGGAATGTTGAAGAACTGCTGCGGCTGGAACGCATCAAGAGCAATCCCGGCGAGACCTCCGGCGAGCGCCACACCGCCGAGTATGAACGCCACCGGATAGCCGCAGAACAGCGCCGGGCCCAGCGCCAAGAACATCAGCAACGGCAGCGCATCGGCGATTTCGGTCGGCACGTGCGCGCCCTGCGTCGCACGATAGATGAAATAAACGACGGTGCCTGTCACCAGCAGCAGCCACACGATTGCGTAACTGCGCAGCCAAGCGGACCGCTTGTGCGGTGGTGTCATTGATGCACCCTGGCGCTGCGCGCCGTCCCGCCAGGAGGGAACCGGTCTTCCTTCCGGCAGCAGGGCAGAGGACTCACGCGAGCGCGGGCTCAACTGCGGCGGTGATCAGTGGCGGTTGTTGTCTCTGCGCGCTCGGCGGCGGCCACCGCGACCTGTAGCTCAGGCGGCCCATACAGCAGCACGATCTTACGCAATAACACCGCGACGCCGGCGATCGCCATCAGCAGCAACCCCAACGGAACGGCGGACTTGATGATCCACCAGTGCGGCAGTCCGCCGGGATTGGGCGAGCCTTCGCCCTGCAGGTAGGCGCGCCAAGCGATGTCCACGCTGTAGTAAATCATCAGCGCGCAGAACGGAATCAGGATCACTGCGCAGCCGAAGGCTTCCAGCGCCGTTCGGCCGCGCTCGCTGATGTGCTCACGCACGAGATCGATGCGCACGTGCGAGCCGCGCACGTAGGCGAAGCCGATGCACGACAGAAACAGCAGCGCATGAAGATGCCACTGCAACTCTTGCAGCATGGTCGAGCCGACGTTGAAGAAGCGTCGCGCGATCACGTCGACCATGATCAGTGCGATCAGTGGAATGCATGCCCAAGCCCCGATGCGCCCCGCATGGAGCGCGATGCGGGCAAAGATGTCACTCAGACGGACCAGAGCACGCATCGCGGAGCGGCTCGCGACGCTCAATATTCAGGCAGCGTCTGCAAATCTTTCCAGGTCTTGTAGTCTTTGCGGAACGCCTGCTGGGACTCCCATGCGCGCTTGAACATCGGGCTTTTTGCGGAGTACTCGCCGGCCACCTGCAGCCAGGCCTTGTGCAACGTGTCGAGGTCCTGCTTCGACCAGCTATGCAGCTTCACGCCCTTGGCCTGCAGCTCGCGCAGTGCCTTGGTTTGCGCCGCCTCGCCTTCGGCGATCAGCTGGCGCACGTTGTCGCCGCACACACTTTCGATCTGTGCTTTCTGCGTGGCCGACAGTCCGTCCCAGTTCTTCTTGTTCATCATCAGGTCATAGAATGTGGCCGGCTGATGCCAGCCAGGAAACCAGTAGCTCTTCGCGACCTGATGGAAGCCGAGGACTTGATCCACGGTAGGAGCCGCGAATTCAGCGGCGTCGATCGTGCCGAGTTCTAGCGCGGGATACACTTCGCCGCCGGGAAGAAGCTGCGGCGACACTCCCATTTTCTCCATCACCGAGCCACCGAGGCCGAGGATGCGCATCTTCAGCCCCTTGAGATCGGCCACACCTTTGATGTCCTTCTTGAACCAGCCCGAAGCCTCGGGGACCATACCGCCGCACGGCATCGCGTGTATGTTGTTCTTGTGATAAAGCTCATCGTAGATTTCGCGCCCACCGCCGGAATAAAACCAGGCGAGTAACTCAGCCCAACCCGGTCCGAACGGCACAGCTGAAAAGACCGAAAAGGCCGGCTCCTTGCCGTGCCAGTAAGCGGGCGTGCTCCAGCAGGCGGCGAGCGCACCTGAGGACACTGCATCGAAGCACTGCGGCGGCGGTACCAGTGCACCGGGCTCGAAGAACTTGATCTGCACATTGCCGCCGGAGACCAGGTTGATCTTCGTTTCGATGGCCTTGCCGATACTGCCCGCCTGCGGCAGCTTCGACGGAAACCAGCTCTGCATATTCCAGCGCACCGGCTTGTCGGCAGCGGCGGCATTGACGCCGGTGAGAGTCAACAATACGGCCGCGGCAATGATGCGAATTTTGGGCATGGCGGTGTCCTGATTAGTAGCTACTTGGATGCCTTGAATCCCGCGCTCTTCGCGAAGATGTTCGGCTTGCGGTAGATCGCGAGGATCGTGCAGCCCTCGTCGCTCTTGGTCTCGTGTTTCGAATGCGGCGTGCGCCAGACGAACTCACCGGCGCGGCAGATGCCGTCATGGTCGTAGAACGAGCCCTCGATTACATAGCTCTGCTCGATTTCGGGGTGTTTGTGAAACGGCAGCGTCGTACCCGGCTGCCATTTGAGCAGCACAGTCATCTCGCCGCGTTCGACATCCTGATAGAGCACCTTCATGTCGATCCCCTCGAACTGAGACGGCGTCCATTCCATCTCCTGCGGCTTCACGTACACGGAGCCGTCCGGGGTCGGTACTATGGCACCGAGCTCGTCGCTGCGTTCTTTCAGCCCGTCGTTGCGCTCCCTGATTTGTTGCTGCGACATCTGCTTGACCGCGGTGTTCATAGCGTGCTCCATCGGATACCATTGGGAAACATCAGTGTCTCTGCTGGGAAACAGTCTGTCAAGGATGCGGTCATGCGTTTTGCGATCTTCATCTACGAAGGCGTCGAGCCGGTGGACCTTGCCACCTTCGGCGTGCTGTCGATGGCGCGGCGGGTGGCGCCAGAAATCGAGATCTTCACGGTGGCGCCCGCCGCTGGTCCGGTCACTCTGGCCAACGGGCTCGTGGTCATCGCGCATCACGGCATCGACGATTGCCCCAGCGCCGACGCGATCATCGTCACCGGCGGCCCCGGCTGGCAGCGCGAGGCAGGCAATGCGGCGACACTTGCCTTTCTGCGCAGCTATGCGGTCAATCGAATCGTCGTCTCCGTCTGCACCGGTGGCATGATCCTCGCGGCGGCCGGGCTGCTCGACGGATTGCGCGCCACCACCAAACGCGAAGTCACCGGCAGCGAGATCCCTCCGATCACGGTGCTGCGCGAGCGTCATCCGCAGGTGCGCGTGGTCGAGGCCAGTGTGGTGGACGAAGGCACGGTGGTGACCGGGGGCGGGGTGACGCTGTGCATCGACACGACCCTGCACCTGATCGGGCGCCTGCTCGGCAGTCATGTGGCGTCCGAAACCGCGCGCATTATGGAATACACAGCAGCGCGCGAAGCGAACCGGCGCGCGTTTGAACCCGCGAACACATAAAGTAACGGCGCGGGCCAGCCCGACGGCGGCCGAACATTCGATCGGCGCGCGATTGCTGGCGCTGCGCGCGCGCAAGCGTGTGACCCTTGAGCGGTTGGCCGAAGTGACGGGCTTCACCAAGGGCTACCTATCGAAAATCGAGAACTCAAAAAAGGTGCCGCCGATCGCTTCGCTTGCGCGCATCGCCACCGCACTGGACGCCGATATCGCGTACTTTTTCCAGACGCGCGATGGCAGCGCGCGCAGCTCCACCTCGGTCGTGCATCGGAAGGATCGGCAGCGGGTCGTGCGCGGCGGGACCGCGTTCGGCTATGACTACGTGACGCTCGCGCACAATCGTCGCAACAAGCGCATGGAACCGTTCCTCTTCAGCTTTCCGCGCCGCATCGCCGGCCACGTTCACTTCAAGCACGACGGCGAAGAGTTCCTCTTCATCCTGACGGGACGCGTGGAGTTCGAAGTGAACGGCGAGACCTATATTCTCGAAGAGGGGGACAGCCTGTACTTTGACGCTAGCCTTCCGCACCGCGGCAGGGCGCTCGGCGCTTCCGCTAAGGCGATCGTTGTGACCTACAGTCCGCTTCGAAGCAGGAAATGAAGAATCGCCAGTCTGTCCACCTTGACAAGGGATCGTGGTGTTTTCGATCCTTGGTCAGGGCTGACGGTAGGGCGCGTCGTTCGAAAGGCGGTGACGTCGCGCGTATCACGCCGACCAGCAGGCACACGCAGCGCGTATCGCGGCCAGCGTAAT
>DATEOP010000443.1:0-4300 GCA_035274065.1 Burkholderiaceae bacterium | reverse complement strand
TCGCACCGCCGTTCGGACGTAGATCCGACACTGTTCTCGCACAGATACGACATTGGCTGTTCGAACACGCGGCCTGCGCATTTCGGGCATGCGCCGATCATCGTCGCACCGGAAAAGTCGATCGGATCCGAGCTGCCATCTTCATTGCTCTGACCGAAATCGAACTCGATCTTTAAGTCCGGTGTGATCTTCAGCACCGCCGCAAACGGCCTGCCCATTTTGCTAATGAATCCATTTAATGGACCGATTGTTCGATCCCGCAACAACTGCTCGACTTCTTCGACCTCGAACGTACGGCTGCCGGGATGTTTCGGCAGGGAGAACTCGCATTTCGTGCACGCGTAACGGCGGTAGTTTTCGACAATCTTGCCTTTGCAGTTCGGGCATGGAGTTGCCAGCGTGGCCGGGTCGTCGATCGGGACCGTGTTCGATTGATAGCTTTTCGCGCGGTCGACGACTTTCTTCGTCATTCCCGCGATTTCTTTCATGAACAGATCGCGCTTGAGCTGTCCGTGCTCCATAAGCGACAGCTTGTGCTCCCACTCGCCGGTCAACTCGGGCGCAGTCAGCTCTTCGATATCAAGCCCCTTTAGCAGCGTGATCAGATCGAACGCCTTGCGCGTCGGCCGTAAGTCCTTGCCATCGCGCACCATGTAGCGCTGGTCGATCAGGCCTTCGATAATCTGCGAGCGTGTCGCCGGAGTGCCAAGGCCCTTGCCGACCATCGCGGCGCGCAAGTCATCGTCTTCGATCAGCTTGCCCGCACCCTCCATCGCGGATAGCAACGTCGCTTCCGTATAGCGCGCCGGCGGTCGCGTTGCGAGTGCGATGGGTTGCACGTCGGTCGTTTTGACGCGCTCGTCCTGATCGATTTTCGGCAGCGACCCTTGCTCTTGCATCGCTTCGCGTCCGTAGATTGCAAGCCACCCGGGCTCGACCAGCACCTTGCCTTCGGTCCTGAACGAATGGCCTTCCACCTCGGTGATGCGGGTTGTCACCAGATACTCGGCTGCCGGAAAAAAGATCGACAGAAAGCGCCTGACCACCAGGTCGTAGAGCTTCGCTTCGACTTCCGATAAATGATTCGGGGTCTGCAGTGTCGGAATGATGGCGAAGTGGTCGGAGACCTTCGCGTTGTCGAACACGCGCTTGTTCGGCTTTACCCATCCCTGTTTGACAATTTTCTTCGCGAAGTCGCGATACGCCGTAGCGCCGCTCAGCACGTCCATCGTTTTACGCACGGTCGGGACGTAGTCTTCCGGCAACGCACGCGAATCGGTACGTGGGTAGGTCAGGACTTTATGACGCTCGTACAGCGCCTGTGCGATTGACAGTGTCGTCTTCGCGGAGAATCCGAATTTCGAATTTGCTTCGCGCTGTAGTGACGTCAGGTCGAACAGCAAGGGCGCGAGCTGTGTACTCGGCTTCGCCTCTTCGGTTGCTGTGCCGGTCTTTCCGCGACACGCCTCGGCGATGGTTGTCGCTTTGTCGGCATCCCACAAGCGCTCCGCACGGGCATCGACGTCTTCGCTCTTTTTGAACCTCGGATCGAACCAGCGTCCTTCGTACGCGCCGGCTTTCGCATCGAAGGACGCGCGCACTTCCCAATAGTCACGCGATACGAACTTGCGGATCTTGTCTTCGCGCTCGACAACAATTGCTAGCGTAGGCGTCTGCACGCGGCCGACTGTGGTTAGATAAAAGCCGCCCTCCTTGCTGTTGAATGCCGTCATCGCACGCGTGCCGTTGATGCCGACCAACCAATCGGCCTCGGAGCGGCTTCGGGCAGCGTCTGCCAGCGGCATCATTTCATCGTCGCTACGCAACTGCGCGAATGCTTCGCGTATGGCGGCCGGCGTCATTGACTGCAGCCATAATCTGCGCACCGGCTGCTTTGCCTTCGCCGCCTGCACGATGTAACGGAAAATGAGCTCGCCTTCGCGCCCGGCGTCGCAGGCGTTGATCAGTTGGCCGACGTCCTTACGCTTTATGAGTCGCATCAGCACCTTCAACCGTGCTTCGCTTCTGGCGATCGGCGCCAGATCGAAGTGCGGCGGGATCACTGGCAGATTAGTGAAGGTCCATTTGCCGCGCTTCACGTCGTACTGCTCGGGGGCGCGCAGCTCAAGCAGATGGCCCACTGCCGATGACAAGACGTACTGGTCGTTCTCGAAGTAGTCCTGATGCTTGACGAAGTCGCCAAGCGAGCGCGCGATATCCGCGGCTACGGAAGGTTTTTCAGCGATGATCAATGCTTTGGACATGAATGAGCGAAGCCACTCGACTACGAGCGACTTCCTAGCTTGTTCCTTTTTTCAGGATAACAACTAAATGGAAAGGGCCTGCCGGACCGTCAAATCCTCCGGCCGCTGCGCCTGGGCCCGTCTAGTGCTTGGCGCGATCGTCGCCCGCGCCGAGCAGTTCTTCCAGCAGCAGCACGTCGATATCAGCCTGCTGACTCCAAAGCACCATTAGAACAATGACTTTCAGCATATCGAGCGAGATCGGGGATTCGTCGGTCGCAAGTGCGCGCTCGATAACGATTTCGCGCTGCGTGGGTGTCAGCTGCGACGCTTGCTCGAGAAAACTGAGAAAACCTACCGCTTCAATCCCGAGTCGCTCGAATTCGGTGGCTGCATAGACGCGAAACGCGCGGTCGCTTTCAGGCCCTACCGCGATCGACTCGGACGTAACGAGCTGCAGTCCGGACAGCCAAATCAACGCGTCCGAGATTTCTTCGTCTTCGAAACCGGCATCGGTCAGACGTTTCGACAGCGAGTCGGAGTCCGGGCACGCATGCAGCGCGCCGTAGTTTTCGTATAGGTAGACGAGGACGTCAAACACGTGGACGCAATTTATGCGAGCGATAGCGCGCTGTAAAGAGCCATAGTCGGATTAACGCAACCTTTGGTACCTATTACCCGGCAGACGCGCAACATGTTGTGCCAGTTCAAGCTCCAGTAAAGCCCCGACGAGTTCGCCCGGCTCGCGGCCGCTTTGCTCAACCAGACACTCGAGATCGACGGGGTCATGGCCTACCATGTCGAGGATGTCTGCGTGAGCTGCAGGTTCCGGCGGCGCACTGTCGGCATGTACGGCGCCGCGACTCGCGAAGCCGATTTCTTCGAGGATGTCCTGCGCGGACTCGACGAGCTTGGCGCCGTCGCGTATTAGCCGATGGCACCCCTTGGACAACGGTGAGTGAATCGAGCCCGGCACCGCGAAGACCTCGCGGCCATGGTCGGCAGCCAATCGTGCGGTAATCAGTGAGCCCGAGCGCAGCGCGGCTTCAACGACCAGTGTGCCGCGCGTCATACCGGCAATGATGCGATTGCGCCGCGGAAAGTTGTGCGCGATGGCAGGCGTGCGCAGCGGGAACTCGGAGATCACCAATCCACGCTTTCGAATATCGGTCGTCAACGTCCGGTTGCTTGCTGGATAGATCACATCTACACCGGTACCGACGACCGCTATCGTCGAAGCATCGCTATCGGCGGCCAGTGCGCCCCGGTGTGCCGCCGCGTCGATGCCGAGCGCGAGGCCGCTAACGATGGTGATGCCGGACTGGGCGAGAGAACGGGCAAACAGTTGTGCGTTCTCGCTGCCCTGCCGGGTCGCATTGCGGCTGCCGACAATCGCCAAGGACTGTCGATTTAGTAGTTCGACTCGGCCGATCGCGAACAAGACGAGCGGCGGGTCAGGCGTTGCGAGCAGAGCTTGCGGATATGCCGCGTCGGCCAGCACCAGCACCGCATGGTCGGGGGCTGCCACCAGCCAGTGCTCGGTCGCATCGATTGTCGAACGTGCGTCGGCGCTCGGCGGCTGAGCCAGCACGCGGGCCAACGGCTCGGGCATGGACCGCAACAGGGTGGACAGACCGGCGTCGAAAATGGCCTGCGGCAGACCGAAGGTGGAAAGAAGCTTTCGTGCGGCTCGCGGGCCAAGACCCGGAGTGCAGATCAGACGCAGCCAGGCGGCGCGTTCAGCCGCCTGCATATGCGTAGTCGCGCGTATCAGTTAATGCTGTACTTATTTCTGCAGCATGTTTCCCAGTTCTTTCGCGCGCTCTTGCGGTGGCGACAGCCTTGTCCGGTCGGCGCTGATCCCCATGCGCTCTTCTTCCCGCGCAAAGTCCACATCGTCGCTCGGATTGGTGGCCCGGTCGCCGACCTCCACTGCCCTTGTTCCCCGCGCGATAAGCGCGTACGAAATGCCGGGAAACACTCTGAACACGAAGGCCAGCCCAATCTGCTCGTCGGGCAACTTGATGAATTCGCGCTTGTTGGCAGTGCGATCGAGC
>DATEOP010000442.1:0-4039 GCA_035274065.1 Burkholderiaceae bacterium | reverse complement strand
CACCACACCGCGTACGTTTTCAAGAACCATGAACGGATAAGGGTTAGCGCCGATTTGCACCACGCGCGGGACCGGTAGCTGCGCTGCGCGCGCAAGTCTCATCGCTTGGCGTTCCCGCTCGAACACTTTCAGTTTGTGTGGATCGGCGTTAACGCGGACGATCAAGCTCCGATTGTCGACGTCGACCTGATAGACGAGATTGGTGAGCCCACCGCCGCGCCGGCGTACATGCTCCGGAGCGTTGCGCAGCACCCGGGCGGCGACATCGATTACATAGGCGCGCGCGGCGCCGGTTGTCAGCTTTGGCAAAGCATCTATTCCTGGGCGCCAACCTTAGCGCCCAGTTCGCCAATTGCAAACAGCAGATTGCCCAGAGCGAGCGAGTCCTTAATGCGCACCGTGTGTAGAAGGCCTTTGTACTCGAGCTGCAGCCGCCCGACGATGACGGCCAGTCCGACGCCAGCCAGAAAGTCATCCATCGGCGAGTCGCCCGCGCCGATCGAATGCAGCAGATCAATGCCGAGGTGCTTTGCGATGCGTTGTGCGCCGTAGTGCTTATCGACGCCTTCATGCGTGAAGAAGCTGTTGCGCTGCGTGTGCTGATAGGCCATTGCGCGGTCCTGCGGCAGGTCAAGCAGTTGAAACACCATGCAGATCTCCTCTGCTAGTAGCGCTTGTTCAAGAACCTGTACGCCACCCGTGATGACCTGTGACGCGCTACGGTACTTGGCGGCGACATCCTGCACACGCGTCGCATCCGGTGTCCAGATGATCTCGCCGCGCCGCCAGTCGCGCGGGTAAAAAAAGATCAGCAGTTCATTTGCACCGGCATCCAACAGCGCCGAGACGTTCGAAAGAATGCGACGAATGGTGTTGCGCTCCAGGCAAATGGCCTCGATCTCTTCAAAACCGATCTCGCCCGATTTTTGCAGCACCAGGCGCCCGCACAGGCTGCCTCGCAGCGAAACGACTGGCACCGGCACGCCTGCTATCCGGTACCACGCCTTACCAAACGTTCGAATCACCGACAGCGGAAAACGCAGCGAATTGATGACAACGGCGCGTCCGAGGTCGTGCATGCGCTTCAGTCCGGTTTCCATCGGAACCGACACATAAACGCGCCCGTTTTCCTCGTGAACGGCCGTTCCATCAATGTCCGTCATGACGCCGCCATGACGCATGAAGTCCGATTCTGCGAGAAATTCACGCAGCGTCGAGTGAGGATCGCGCAATGCTGGATGGGTCATGGCCTAGGTTGATACATCACAATGGGGTGCCCTTAGCGCGGGTCGTGCCTGCCCCTACAATGTATGGTTCTATTCGGCTCGCGCGCCTGCCGGGCCGGGATTTCCGCCATGGCTCGCACACAGATCATCGACGAAGAATTGAACGCCGTCGCCGCCTATCTGCGCGAGCGCAGGCCAGCGATATTGGACGCGTGGCGCGCCGCGGCCGATGCGGATCCACAACTGACGACGTCGGACTCGCTGCCGCGTACGCAGTTTAACGATCACATTCCCGATGTCCTTGACAACTTTGAAAGAAGACTGCAGGCGTGGCCGGCCGAACCGCAGCGTCTCGAAGCGCAGCAGAAGAAGGATGCAGCTTCACACGGGTTGCAGCGTTGGCAACAGGGATATCGTCTGCGCGAAGTAACGCGTGAGTGGGGCCACCTGCAGCTGGTGCTGCTTGACGAGTTAGAACATTACGCAACCACGCGCGAGCATCGCGCCCCACAGGCGATGCAGATCGCGCGTCGTGTTCTGAGCGAGTTATGCACAGGAAGCGTCAGTGACAGCGTTTCGCAGTATTTCGAATTGGAGAAGCTCGAGGCGGAAGGTCACGTGCGCGACCTGGCGCGGGCGCTGAGCGACGAGCGCAAACTGCAGCGAGACCGATCCGAGCTTTGGCGCCAAGCCGCGCACGACTTGCGTGGACACATCGGCGTGGTGATGAATGCGACGACCGGACTCAGTTCCACGGCTGCGTCCGCTGCGATTCGCGAGAGGTTTTTGTCGTTGCTGCAACGAAGCACGTCGGCGCTGCACAGGATGCTTGACGATGTGATGAACCTGGCGAGGCTGCAGGCAGGCCATGAGCAATTACAGGTCGCAGAGTTCGATGCAGCGCAGTTGTTGCGTGATCTGTGCGAGGAGTTTCAGGGGCAGGCGCATGAGCGCAACTTGTATTTGAAAAGCGAGGGTCCGGATTCACTCGTCGTCGCTGGCGACGCAATAAAGATTCGCAGGATTGCGCAAAATCTTCTGATCAACGCGCTCCGGTACACGCACGCGGGCGGCGTAACGGTGGTTTGGGGCGATAGCAAGGAGAACGATGCGGAACGGTGGCTCTTTTCTGTGCAGGATACGGGTCCGGGCTTTCACTCGGGTCCGGGTGCGCCACTGGTCAGCGCGTTGAAGGCAGCCACGGTCGCTTCGCACGATATCGATCGAAAGGCGGGTATCGATCCCGAAGCCGTTGACGACAATGCTTCCGCGATCGACGACGATCCGCGCGATGTCGGTCAGCAAAGAGGCGAAGGCGTCGGGCTGTCGATCGTCAAGCGGTTGAGCGACCTGCTGAACGCCACGATCGAGCTGGAGTCGAGCGCAGAGCTCGGCACGATTTTTAAAGTCATACTGCCGCGCCGTTATCAGCCCGAGCCGCCGCAATGACGCGCGCGTTGATGGCGCTGATCCTGCTCGCTCTGAGCGGCATCGGGTCCCCTGCCTCGGCGCACGACACCTGGTTGCAGCCGCGCCGGAGTTCGGTACCACCGGGCACGATCGCTCAGATCGATTTGACCAGTGGCGATAGGTTTGCAACGTTCGACGCGGCGATCAAGCCTGATCGAATCGCGACAGCGCACGCTAGACTGAATGGCAAGACACGCGATGTTGCGCCGGGTGCACCCGAAAAAAAATCGCTCGAGCTTCGTGTGCCGTTATCCGATCCTGGTATTGCGACGATATGGTTGTCTCTTGCGCCGAAGTCAATTGAGCTGAATCGCAAGGAAGTCCAGCACTACCTGGACGAGATCGGCGCTCCGACGCTGTTAACGCAGGCCTGGTATGCGGGCAAAAGTTCGAAGCCGTGGCGCGAGATCTACGCCAAACATGCAAAGACCTTCGTCGTTGTGGCTCGTGCCGGGCGCACCAAAGCGGACCGCTCGTGGAGTGAGCCAGTAGGGTTACCGCTCGAGATCGTTCCCGAAAAAGACCCGACGATGTTGCACGCTGGCGATGAGTTTCCGGTGCGCGTGCTGAGAAACGGCGCGCCACTGGCCGACTTTCCGCTCGGCATCGTGCACGAAGGCAAAACCAATCGTGCTCTGAAGAAAACCGATACGACAGGCCGGGCTGTTTTTAAAGTGGCGCGCTCTGGAAAATGGCTGCTGCGCGGCACCGAGCTGCGCTCGTCGAACAAACCCGGGACCGATTGGGAGAGCGATTTCACGACATTGTCGTTCGAGGTGCACTGATGACACCTCGAACCGGCTCGAAGATTTCGCTTTCGGTGCTGACCGTGATGCTTACTGCTACGTGCGCCTTGCCGCAGCCGCGTTCGACCTCCATGCCAAACCGCGTCGACATCAATCCGCGCCTTGTGACCTCGGGCCAACCGTCCGCTGAGACGCTTGCGAGTTTGCGGGAGCAGGGGTTCGATGCCGTTATCTACCTGGCCCCGCCTACGGTTCCTGACGCTGTTCGTGACGAGGCGTTTATCGTCGCAAAGCAGGGTCTGACGTTCGTCAACATTCCAATCAAGTTTGACGAGCCGACCGAGAAGGACTTCGACACAGTGACTTCCGTGCTGTCCGCGCTTGCTAAGCGCAAGGTGCTGGTTCACTGCCAAATCAATCTGCGCGCATCGTCGATGGTATTTCTGCATCGGGTCGTCACGGCAAAGGAAGATCCCCGCATTGCGTATGACGCCGTGGCAAAAGTCTGGTCGCCCGATGGCGTGTGGAAAACGCTGATGCGAACGCTGTTGCAGAAAAATGGTGTGACCTTCGAGCCTTACTGAGCATGACTATCAA
>DATEOP010000441.1:0-5340 GCA_035274065.1 Burkholderiaceae bacterium | reverse complement strand
ATATTGGACAGAAGTACGGTGTGAAATTGCGCCGCGATCTCGAGATAGTCATTCTGCGAGCGAGGTCCGCCGCACAGCACAGCGAAATCAAACCAGACGACGCCACCGGCACGCCGACGTGCGCGTATCCGCCGCGCTTCGATCTCAAGCAGCGGGTCCTCATCATCGGCCTCGCAGATATGCTCGAAAGCTCTTTGCAGAATAGCGTCGGAGGCAGCCCCTCCAGGGATCACGTAAGCGTCGATATTTTGCATAGCGCGCTGCCGGTAATCGATGCCAGCGTCAATGTGAACCACATCGAGCTGCCGTTGCAGCAGCTCGATCGCGGGCATTATCCGGTCGCGGTGGAGGCCGTCGGGGTAGAGGCCATCGGGTGGGTAGTTCGAGGTCATCACGAATCCCACGTTGAGCTCGAACAACTTCGCCAGTAGACGATGCAGAATCATTGCGTCGGCGATGTCTGAGACGTGAAATTCGTCGAAGCAAATCAAGCGGCAGCGCGATGCAATTCGCTTGCCAACTTCATCCAGCGGATTCTCACTGCCCTTCAGGTCGTCGAGCTCACGATGGACGCTGCGCATGAACTGATGGAAGTGGACCCGGGTCTTGCGGACGATCGGCACCGCGGCAAAGAACAGATCCATCAGGAAACTCTTGCCGCGGCCGACACCACCCCATAAATACACCCCGCGCGGAACAGGCGGATGAGCGAGCAACTTCTTCAGCGCATTCGAGCGCTGTGATTTGTACTCGACGCAATCGTCGTACAGGCGCTGTAATCGATCCGCAGCCGCTTGCTGCGACGAGTCGAGCGAATAGCCGCGATGCGCAAGCGCATGATCGAGTTGACTGCGAAACGACACGGGTCGTGGAAGCGCGTCGCAGAGACGATCAGAAGTTCAGCGCCCGCTTATCGACCGCGAGGGCGGCCTCCTTGGTCGCCTCCGACAGCGACGGATGCGCATGGCAAATGCGGGCAATATCTTCGCTCGAAGCGCGGAACTCCATCGCCACGACCGCTTCGGCGATTAGCTCCGACGCAAGCGGGCCAACGATGTGGACACCCAAGATCTCATCGGTGGTTGCATCGGCAAGAAACTTGACCATACCGGTGGTATCGCCCAGCGCGCGTGCGCGACCGTTGGCCATAAACGGAAACGTGCCAGCTTTGTAGTTTCGACCTTCTGCTTTCAACTGCTGCTCGTTCTGGCCGACCCATGCAATCTCGGGTGACGTGTAGATGACCCAGGGAATCGTGTTGAAGTTGACATGGCCATGCTGCCCGGCGATGCGCTCAGCGACCGCAACGCCCTCCTCCTCGGCCTTGTGCGCAAGCATCGGCCCGCGTACAACGTCGCCAATTGCCCATACGTTCGGCACATTGGTACGGCACTGATCGTCGACAACGATAAAGCCGCGTTCATCGAGCTTCAGGCCGATCGCGTCGGACTTCAGCCCGGTTGTGTTGGCAACACGCCCGATCGAGACGATCAAAGCATCGACGGTCAGCGATTGTGAATCGCCCTTTGCATCGGCGTAATTGACTACGACGCCCTTTTTGTCTGCTTTGACGCTGTCGATTTTGACGCCAAGCTGAATTTTTAGCCCTTGCTTGCTGAACGCCTTCGCGGCCTCCTTTGCGATTTGCTGATCGACGCCACCGAGAAAGTCCGGCAGCGCCTCCAGGATCGTTACGTCGGCTCCGAGCCGGCGCCACACCGAGCCCATCTCGAGGCCGATCACGCCGGCGCCGACGACGCCGAGGCGCTTCGGCACGGGGTTCATCGACAGCGCACCATCGTTGCTCAAGATTCGAGTTTCGTCGAAAGCAACACCCGGCAACTGCCGCGCGCTTGACCCGGTCGCGATTACGACGTGCTTACCGAGAACGCTCTCGCTAGCAGGCGCGGACACGTTGATCTCGATACCTGCGTCCGATGCCGAAACGAGGGCCGCACGACCGTGAAGGAACGCCACCTTGTTCTTCTTGAACAGATAAAGGATGCCATCGTTGTTTTGCTTGACGACGGCATCTTTGCGTTCAAGCATTTTATCAAGATCAAGGCTTAAGCCGTTGATTTTTATGCCATGACCGGCGAAAGAATGGGCTGCATGTTCGAAGTTCTCGGACGATTGCAGCAATGCCTTTGACGGGATGCAGCCAATGTTGGTGCACGTGCCGCCCGGCGCCGGCCCGCCCGACTTGCTCTTCCAGTCGTCAATACACGCGGTGCTGAAACCCAGCTGCGCGGCCCGTATCGCGGCGATGTACCCGCCAGGGCCGCCTCCGATGACGACGACGTCAAAAGTTTTCGCCGTCATCAGACCTCGAGCAAAAGTCGCGCAGGATCTTCCAGCGCTTCCTTCAGCGCCACCAATGCAAGCACGGCTTCGCGGCCGTCGATGATTCTGTGGTCATACGAAAGCGCCAGGTAGTTCATCGGTCGGATCACGATCTGACCGTCCTCGACCACCGGCCGCTCCTTGGTCGCGTGGATACCGAGAATCGCCGACTGCGGTGGGTTGATGATCGGCGTCGACAGCATCGAGCCAAACACGCCGCCGTTTGATATGGAAAACGTGCCTCCGGTAAGTTCCTCGAGCGAAAGCTTTCCTTCGGCGGCACGCTTGCCGAAGTCCGCGATTTTCTTTTCGATATCCGCGAAGGTCATTTGATCGGCATTGCGCAGAATCGGTACGACCAAGCCGCGCGGGGACCCGACGGCGATGCCGATATCGAAGTAACCGTGATAGACGATCTCTGCGCCATCGACCGAGGCATTGACGACTGGGTAGCGCTTCAACGCTGCGACCGCAGCCTTTACGAAGAACGACATGAACCCGAGCTTTACGCCGTGCTCTTTCTCGAACTTTTCTTTATAGCGGGACCGCAGCTCCATCAGCGGCTGCATATTGACCTCGTTGAAGGTCGTCAGGATCGCCGCTGTCGATTGCGACTGCACCAGCCGCTCGGCAACGCGCTGGCGAAGCCGCGACATCGGCACGCGCTGCTCCGGACGGTTAGCGAGATCGGAAACGTCGAGGGGTGCTTTGACATCGGGTAGTGCCGGACGTGCAGCAGGTGCTGTGGGCGGCGCAGCAGGCGTTGGTGCAGCGGCCGGCTTGGCCTTCGCTTCGACCGCTCCGATGACGTCGCCCTTCGTGATGCGACCATCCTTGCCGCTACCGGCCACCTGCGAAGCGGAGATCGCTGCATCAGCCATCATCTTCGCGGCAGCCGGCATCGCTATCGCACCTTTGTTACCGGCGCTTGTGGCAGCAGGCGGTTGAGGCGCCGCCGCAAGCACAGGTGACGCTGCCGCCTGTTTCGCGGGCGCAGCAGCTTTCCCGTCGGTATCGAGCCGCGCGATGACCTCGCCTGCTAGCACGGTGCTGCCGTCAGGTTTGACAATTTCGGCCATCACACCGGCTGACGGCGCGGGAACTTCAAGCACGACCTTGTCGGTTTCGACCTCGATCAGCGTCTCATCGATCGCCACCGCCTCGCCTGGCTTCTTTTTCCACTGCAGCAGTGTCGCCTCGGCGACTGACTCGGACAGCTGCGGCACTTTGACTTCGATGATCGACATTTGTCTTCCTGCTTACCTACTTGTTCAACACCAAGCCCTTGAGCTTGCCGAATGCCTGTTCAATGAGCGCCTTCTGCTGCTCGCTGTGCTTGGCGTAGTAACCGACGGCCGGAGATGCAGAGGCACCTCTGCCCGCATAAGCAAGCTTCTGTCCGTCGGTCATGTTTTCAAGTACATGGTGCTGCACATAGAACCAAGGACCCTGATTGGCTGGCTCGTCTTGGCACCAGACCACCTCGGTTAATCCTGGATAGCGCCTCAATTCGGCTGCAAGCGCTTTGTGCGGGAATGGGTAAAGCTGTTCGACGCGAAAAATCGCAACATCGCTGAGCTCGCGTTCGCGTCGCGCGTTAACAACGTCGTAATACACCTTGCCAGAGCAACCGATCACGCGCTTGATCTTCTTCGGATCGATGGCCGCGTCGACTTCTCCGATGACCGTGCGGAACTCACCTTTTGCGAGCTCGGACAAATCGGATGTCGCATCCTTTGCACGCAGCAACGATTTCGGCGTCATGATGACCAGAGGCTTGCGGAACAGGCGAATCATCTGCCGGCGCAGCAAATGAAAGATCTGCGCTGCAGACGTCGGTTGCACTACCTGCATGTTGTTGTCGGCCGCAAGCTGCAGGAATCGCTCTAGCCGTGCCGAAGAGTGCTCGGGGCCTTGTCCTTCGTAGCCGTGCGGCAACATCATCGTCAAACCCGATTGCCTGCCCCACTTCACCTCGCCCGATGAAATGAACTGATCGACGACGACCTGCGCGCCATTGACGAAGTCGCCGAACTGCGCCTCCCAAACAACCAGCGCGTTCGGCTCCGCGGTCGAGTAACCGTATTCAAACGCGAGAACCGCTTCTTCGGAAAGAACCGAGTCAATGATCGTGAACGGCGCCTGACCTTCCGACACGTTTTGCAGCGGGGTGTAACTTCCTTCGTCGAACTTTTCGCGATTCTGGTCGTGCAGTACTGCGTGCCGATGCGAGAAGGTGCCGCGCGCTGTGTCCTGCCCGGTGATGCGCACTGCGTAGCCACTCGACACCAGCGTCGCGTACGCCAGATGCTCGGCCATGCCCCAGTCAAGCGGCAGCTTGCCTTCGGCCATCCCACGACGGTCCGCGAGGACTTTCTCGACCAACGGATGCAGTTTGAAATTGGACGGGATCGTCGTGATGCGCTCACCCAGGCGCTTCAGCTCTGCCAGGGGCACGCCGGTGTCGGCGTTGTCGGTCCACTTGCGATTCAAAAACGGCGACCAGTCGACCGCGAACTTGCTTTTGTAGTTCGTAAGGACTGGGTCCGACGTGCTGCGGCCTTCGTCCAGCGCGGCGCGAAAATCCTTCAGCATTTGTTCGGCGCGCTCTTCAGTGATCGTTTTTTGCGTGATCAGCTTGTCTGCATAAACCTTGCGCGTACCCGGGTGCTTTGCAATCTTCTTGTACATCAGCGGCTGCGTCACGGCGGGAGTGTCCTGTTCGTTATGACCGAGCCTCCGGAAGCACACGATATCGATCACGACATCGGAGTTGAATTCCTGTCTGAAGTCCATCGCCAGCTGCGTGACCAGCACGACCGCTTCGGGATCGTCGCCGTTCACATGAAACACCGGCGCTTCGATCATCTTGACTACATCGGTGCAATACAGGGTCGAGCGCGTGTCGCGTGGATCGGACGTGGTGAATCCGATCTGATTGTTGATGACGATATGAACCGTGCCGCCAGTGCCGTATCCGCGCGTCTGTGCGAGGTT
>DATEOP010000440.1:0-7530 GCA_035274065.1 Burkholderiaceae bacterium | reverse complement strand
AGTCGCTCACCCAGCAATTGCGCGATCCAAGCGCGCACCTGCACCGGGTCTTCAATCTGAAGCAGCAGGTAGCGCGCATGCGTCATCGATCCGAAGCCGGAGCGCACGATCGCCTGCACATCGGCTCCGTATTGCTCGAGTACGAAGCGGTTGCTCATGACTCCAGCGCCCGCATCATCCGGTCATCCTTTACGACGGAACGCACGCCAAATAAGGACTCACGTAGGCGCGTTGCTCGTGCGACATCCTGTGCTGAATAGCGATAAGCCTCGAAGCGGTAGATGTGCGGCAGCGAGCTGTCACGAGCATATGTCTTGAACCACTGCTCGTATTTGCAGCCCTGGAAAATTCCCAGTCTCGTCGGCGGATATCGGCGTGCATACGTGACTTCAGGATGCCCTTCGATCGCGGCGGGCCGCTGCCGCAACTCGGTCCATCGCCAGAACAGATTTATACCTTCCGAGGTCCCCGTGATGAATTCGTCGAGATAGCCACCGAACGAGCCATCGTAGTTACTGCAGAAAAGAAATCGGCGCCCGTCGTCGATCAAGTGCCAGTGAGCGAAGCGGATGCCGTCGGCATTTGCTAACCGGCCATTCACGAATATCGTGTGGCCTATGTAGGTCACCAGCCACAGGAAAAAGCGGAGCATCAAGCGGTTAATGAAATAGGGCCTACGGACGTCGGTCAGGCTAAGCAAATGCGCCGGCCTGCCATCTCTGGCAAGTCGCGCTTCGCATTCGTCGATCGAAGGATGCACCTGATGGGCCGCCGGTAACTCGGCGGCATCGTAGTCATTGAGCTTATCCATGTATCCGGCGAGATTTTGTTTCACGAATGGCGGCACCCGCCCGCGCGTGACGAGCTGGTATGTCGCCACGGCGAGAACCACCAGCACAATAAGTGCGATGGCGTCGATCGCCGGCAGACCCAACAGCGCACCCTGACTCAATTCCGGATACACGCCGAAGTGCATCGATGCGCCGTGAGCGACCAAGGCACCCAATATCCAGTGCGCTACCAACGCCAGCAGCAGCGTCAAGGCCACAGCCACGCCGAGCACAGCAGACAATCCCATGAAAGGGCGCGAAATCAACAGCGCGGCGAAGAATGCGGCGGCCACCACAGCCCATGCGGTCGTAGCGGCCAGCAGTGTCAGTACACCGGCTCGAACAAGAACTTCCAGCGCGGTCACGAAACCGAGAAATTGCGGAAGTTCTACGTAGAAAAAAGATACGACAGCAGCCGCCACCAGAGCTAAGAGCAGCAGCATGCCCAAGAAGAGAAGCATGAACGCGGCGACACTGACCGAGCGGATGCCGAGTATCCCCACTACCGCAACCGCTGCGATAAACAGCACGGCCGCGGACACGGTTGCGATGGCCTCGATCGCATACGGGTAGCTCGTGCCGAAAATGGCGCGGCTTTGCAGAATCGTATCCAACGGAACGAACATCAGAAGGCTGCCCAGTGCGGCAATGCCGATGCCGGCGACGATCGCCAACACCGTGAGCGCTGCCCACATTAGGGGTAAGACAAGAAGCCCAAGCGCGAGAATCGGACGCAGCATGGGCGTAACGCGTGATGAGCGCCAGAACGATCGCGGTGCGGGCTCCGCGGCCCAGCGGTATTCGCCCTTACCCGCGGCCCAATCTGAAATCGCTCTCGCCAGCGACGCGCGATCGACTACCTGCCCGGAGTAGCACTGATGAAGCTCGCTGCGTGCCGCTTCAAATAACTGAGCCTCGCTCAGAATCTGCGCTACGTTGCGATCGCGCGCACCCACAAACCCGCCGCTCGCTCTATTCACGTGCCACATCAGGAAGCCATGCAGCCAATCTCGTCGCACCAGCTCCGAGGCGGCTGAGCCGCCATTCCAAAAGGTGCCGTAAACCTCCCACAGCTTCTCGAATCCATCTTGCACAAGCAGCGTGATCAGCTGCTCTGGACCTAGCGCGTCATCGACTACGAGCTCAAGCATTAACGACGGCAACCTGGGCTCGCCAGAACAGCCCGGCAACACGGCGATCGAAGCGAAATGCACGCGGCCCACGCGTTTGAACAATGCATCGAAACCCTGTAAGGCGACTTGCACCTTCGGCAGCGAAAGTTGCTGCGGAGGGGTGATGATGCAGATCATCTGCTCAGCGACCATCGGCAAAACTCAATCGAAGTTCGCTGATGATCGGGCCGTCGTATTTAATCCGTGAAAACCACGGATCCGCCCACTTCAGTTGCGGTAACGCCAACAATCCGGCAAGCGCACTAACCAAAATTTCCACAACCTGGTAGCGAGCAATGCACGCACGCTCCTGCATGCCGAACATCAGGTAGCGGTCGGGCTCGGAATGGAACTCGCGGCCAGGCTCGTAGGTCGCCGCTCTATTATTTTTCACCGCCTTATCGTCGAACAACGCACCGATCGTCAGAAGCACCATCTCTGAGCCGGCTGCAACGCGTACGGGAAACGGTGTGCCAATATCGAACAGCGTGTCGCGCGGAACTTGGCGCTTCAGAATCGGAAAAGGCGGTCTGAAGCGCAACAACTCTAATATGTGCTGGCTAAGAAAACGCCTGAAATCAGAATCGGTCCAGCAGGCGTCGCCCAGGGCATGCGCACGCGACGCAAGCTTTTCTAACTCGCCGGGACGACCGAATAGCTCCTGCATGACCAATGCACCCGCTTGAACCGTCGCAGGATGAGCGACCCACAAGAAACCGACTGCGTTGCGCAGTATGGCGGCGTCGTTACCTGGCTGCTTGGTCGCCCATTCAGCGCGCAGTGTCCGCAAGGCCGAACCGACGCGGCGATTGAGCCCGTCAGCCGCTTCTTCTGCGCGAGCGCGTACTGAAGGCGTTGCGGCGGAACCAATGATCAATTGCGCGCCGAGAATCCGTAGTTCGTCGACTACCTTTGGCAAAGGTCGACCTTCTTCGGTCTCGAATGTGCTACTCGCCGAACCAAGCGCGCGGCGCAGCGGTTGCCACGCCACGGGCACCAGATAGTCATTGATCAGATCGAACGTACGTTCGGGCGCGTTAATCAAGAGGCTGATCAACCGTCCGCTCTCTTGAGCGGACAAATCCGCGCAGTCTTTCTGGCTCGGTAGAACGCGTTGCAAAAACGCGCGCTCTTCGCGATGCCGCGCACCAGCCTCCATGCCGATGGCAAATTCTCCCGCCGTTAAATTCGGTGCGTGTGCGGCATTCGAGAAACTCGCCTGTCGCTCGAACACCGCAGCGACTGCGTTGCGCCGAGCGACAATTGGGAAAACACGAGCGATCGCCGGCCAAGTCCGCAAGACGCCGGCGATCATTCGCAGCAAACGCGGCTGATGTACTAGGCGACTTATAAGCCGATACCTAACCGCATTTCCGTGCGAATCCTTGCTTGCCGGGATTCGCGCAACGGCGGGTGCTGATGGCATTAGCGTGTCATACCATGTCGACGGTTGCGCCGACAGCAATCAACGCATCGAGGCGCTGCGTGGAAAGGTCAACCACATACGACATCGAGCATGCGTCCGCCAGCGATCGCGCCATTTCGAAGCCGGCGATCGCAGCTTCCCTTTGGCCGGCTGCCTTTTCCGTCTCAGCCAGCCAGTACGCTGCTTCTGCCTCATGAGCGCTCTGCTCGTAGAGTCGAGCAGATGATTGCGCCGCCGTCAGCGCGGCGCGAGCTTTGTCATGGCGGCCGCACTGAAGCAAGGCAATACCGAGATTGGCCGACAAGTAGTACTCGTTGTAACGGCCTCCTGCCAAATAGGCCTTCTCGCCGATTGCTTTCTCGAGCAGTTCAACTGCCGCAGCCGACTCGCCGCTTTGGGCCATCGCTCCCCCGAGAGCAGCGACGATCGCCGGATACATCGTTGGCACGTCGTTCGTCGTGCATGACTTCAGCGCAGCACGCAGCCGCTCCGCAGCTTCACGCGCCCGATTACACGCTATCCAAATTCCCCCCTGCACGAAATCCACCATTACGCGCGAAAATGCGTGGTCATGGTCGGAAAGTTCACGATAAGCGTCATCGCAAAGCGCCTGGGCTGCATCAAATCTCCCCATGCGCGCCAAAATATCGGCCATGAACACCTTGACGTTGACGGCTGCGATTACCGCCCAGCCAGGCATGATTCTCCGGGCGGCGAGCTCGGCAGTGAACAGGCGGTCGACCGTACGCGCCTCATCGAGGGCTTCCTGGTAACGCCCTAGGCCGTGATTCAGCATCATGCGTGCTTGCATTGCGGCCATTTGCAGACTGCGGCTGCGAACGGCGGTGGCGGCCTCGGCTGCCTGGCTCGCAATCTCGAGCCCTTGCCGGTACGTGCCGCGCGTCCACAGCATCACGGCGAGCTGCAGCGAAACGGCCGCTTCACGCTTTTTGTCGCCGATCGTTTGCGTAATCGTCTGTGCGCGCTCTAGGTTGTCGACGATGTCGTCGACGCGGCCGAGCGGCAACAGCGCGCCGATTGCTTCCAGTCGGAGGCCGAGTTCAAGCATCGCTCGGTTGGAGCCGTCCGGGAGGCGGCGCGCGGCGTCACGGCCCATGTCGAACATCACAAGCGCATCACGATTGGCCGAGCGTCGGATCGAACGCGACATCGACCGCAGTGCGAACTCGGCGGCATCGCTCCACACTTCACCGGCATACGCGTGATGCGCGAGTACCGAATCACGGTCCGCCGATTTTTCACCGGCATGTTCACGCAACGCGTTAAATACTGCGCGATGCAGGATCTTGCGTCTTGCATGCGTCAACGTGGCGGCGACGACCTCCTGGACGATTGCGTGTGGAAATTCGTAGCGCGTTTCACCGTCCATAACCCGCGCACTGACCAGTCCCCCGACCACTGCATGCGAAAGGCGACTTTCGGCCTCTCCCGCAGAAATGTGATGCATCGACGCCAGCAATTCGCTGGTGAACGGCTCGCCAATGATTGCCGCAGCCTCGAGCGCCGCCTTTGCTGCCGCCGGCAGCCTGTCGACGCGCGCACCGATGACAGCAGCGATCGATCCAGGCACGCGCAGCTCAGGCTCCGGCTGAACGCAACGATAAGCGCCCGGTGCACCGATTAAAGTTCCATCGTCGACCAGAGTCAGTGTCATTTGCTCCAGGTAGAACGGATTGCCCTGCGCCTTGTCGGCGAGCTCGGTCACCAGTGATTGGACTGAATCATCTTCGCCCAGAATTGCATGCGCGAGGCGCGACATGTCCTGCGGCTCGAGCGCACGCATCACGTGCTCCGCAAACCAAGGTGCGTCGATCCAGCGCGGCTGAAATTGCTGCCGATACGTCACGCATACGAGCACCGGCAGGTGTTCAATCCTGCGTAGCAACTGTTCGAGCAGGCGTTGGCTCTCGCGGTCGGCCAATGCCAGGTCTTCGACGACGAGCATCAACGGACCTGACTCAATACGCTTCGTTATCAACCATTGCAGTGCATCGCCGATGCGGCGACGTCGCTGTGACGGAGTGAGATCGGCCCATGCGTCGGTCGGCTTGCCGAGTTCAAGCAGATCCACAATGGCATCGTGATGCAATTGGGCCTCGATACCTCCGGCATCGATTGAAGGCAAAGCAACGGCAGCGCTTAGTGCCATCGCATCAGGCGACGTCTGCATCAATTCCCGCACCAGGTCGGCGATCACCGCGTACTGGACGTGCGTCGCATAGGCATGTGCCGCCACAAAGCACGTATTGAAGCCGCTTTCACGCATCGCCCGGCAAAACTCAGCAATGACGCGCGATTTGCCGATGCCGGCTTCTCCAGTAAGCCCGATCGCCCGCATCCTGCTTGCCAGCGCCTGGCTGCCCATGAGGTTTAAGGCCGCTAAAACCTCCATCCGATCGATCAGCGGTGCAAGCGCTCCATGTCGCGCCAAAGATGCCGCTCGGGGACGCTGCTCCGTTAGCAGCAGCTCATAAAGTTCGATTTGGGAATCGAAACCAGCGATAGATCGCGTACCGAGCAGGTTTGCTTCGATATGACGCTCGACGAGCCGGAATGTGCTCGCGCTGATGACCACACTGCCGGGCGCAGCCAATCCCTCGATTCGTTTGGCCAGATGCGCCGTCAGCCCATCAGCGCGGTAGTGCGACGAAAGATATTCGCTCGCCGAGCTGACCACGAGTTCACCCGAAGCGATGCCTACTCTTACGGCTATCGGCTTGTCTGTCGCCGCCCGATCCCGATTCCATTCGATCACAGCCCGCTGTATCGCGAGCCCTGCGAGGCAGGCGCGTAACGCATGATCCTCTTGCGTCAGCGGCGCTCCGAAAAGCGCCAGCACTCCGTCACCTAGCAGCTGGCTGATGATGCCGCCGTAGGCTTTGACGTGTCCAGACATCAGCGCCAGCGCAGGATCGAGATACTTGCGCGCTTCTTCGGGGTCCGGATTTCCAATTTGTTCCGTCGAGCCGCATAAATCGGCAAACATGACGGTGGCGTGCTTTCGCTGAGGCACAGCGTGCCGCGCGGCGTCGACTGATGATGCGGTCCGCCGCTTCGAAACTTTGGTCTTAGTCGAGAGCGCACCAAAATCGGCCAAGGAGCGTGCGGTGCCGCAACTCGAACAATATCGGTCGGCACGCTTAAGTCGGTTTCCGCAAGCGCAAACGGTCGTCGGCATTTCTTCGCCCTTGCGTACTGAGCCTACGAGGCCAGTGCGATCGGCTCTAGCATACTCAATCGGCACGCTGCCGTTGCCATTCTCCGGCGAGCACCTTCTCAAGCCACAAGACGCCAAGCATCGTCTTTGCATCGGTGACCGTGCCGTTACGCACCCACTGCGATAACTGTTGCCATTGCTCGGTGAACACTTCGAGCGTCTCGCCGACATCGAGGGAGGCGCCTTCGTGGACGAGTTCCTCTGCTAGGAACATTTCGATCTTTTCGTCGGAGTACGCAATGGCGTTGTGCAAACCGCCGAGATAACTCCACTTCCCGGCGTGGTAGCCGGTCTCTTCAAGCAGCTCGCGTCGCGCACATTGAAACGGACTTTCATGCGCGTCGATCTTCCCCGCGGGGAACTCGATCACTGTTCGTTTCAGTGGGTATCGAAACTGCCGCTCCAGCACGACGCGGCCATCGGGTAGTAGCGGAACGATCATCACCGCGCCAGGATGTCGTATGTATTCGCGTGTGCCAATGTGGCCATCACCCGATCGCACTCTGTCGAGGTAAAGCCGAAGAAACGCACCTTCGAATGCGATCCGGCTGTCGAGCGTGTGCTCGGTCAATGCATCATCACCTTCCGACTCGGGCATGAGCGCAGCGCTAGCCGCCAAGCGTGCGTGTCATCGCGTTAGCGCACAGCTGCAGCAGGTATTGCGGAAGAATCCCGAGCACCAGCACCAGCATGGCATTAATCGACAGTGCGACACGCATGTCGGTCGGCGCGGCGAGTTGAAGCGCTGCCGACTCAGGCGTCGGTTCATCGAAATACATCGTCTTCACAATGCGCAGGTAATAGAACGCCGCGATCAGCGAGAAGAACACCGCGATCACAGCCAGTGAAACTGCCGCGACCGTT
>DATEOP010000439.1:0-9256 GCA_035274065.1 Burkholderiaceae bacterium | reverse complement strand
TCGTGGGCGTGTGCACGATCAAGCTGTCTTGATCCTTCCACGCGACGTAGGCGGGAAGAGGCTTCGCTTGGGATGAGGCTGCAGGCGTGGCGGGCGCTGTCTGTGCGACTACGCGCGAAGCACCGGCCAAGCCTGCCGCAGCAAGTGCACCTGAACTTGCAAGCATTCGGCGGCGCGAAAGAACGGTAGCACTAGTCATCGACACAACTCCTCACCGTTAAAAATTAATAATGCAAGCCTACGCCTATAGAGGCGCTCGGTTCGCGTGTCTAGCTCGAAACCGTATCACACAAAACTAGTGTGCGTTGGTCTTCGCTTGGGTTTCCAGCTTGCGTTGCAACTCATCGAGCCGCGCCAGTACCTTGCTCTGCCGTGCGCGATATTCAGACGGCTTCTCGCCGCCCGGACGCCCGAGAGTTGTCAATGAGTTCTCCCACGCCGTCTGATAGTCCTTCAATGCGCCTTTCGAAGCTGTTGTCAGCGTTAGCTTCGACGCGGAACCGTACATACCGCGACCCTTGACCAGCGTCTCCTGCACGCACGCGCGATAGTCCTCGTCTGATGGTGGCGAGCCCGTGACAGTGTTTTGGCCCTCGTTAACCAGAGTGAACCGCTCATATTTGTCCACATAGTCGCGATACTTGTTGCTGCACGTGATGTAGCCGAGGCGCGTACCGACCACGTAGCGAGACACCGCTTCTGGTGGTGCCGGATCGGGGGCGCGGACCTGCGCCGCAACCGCTCCACTGATGCTCCCCATCCATACCGCTGCAATCAAGGCTAACGTTTTTCGCTTCATCGCAACTCTCCTAACACTCCAAGCAAGTACGGGCGCCGAAGCGGACCCAACAGATCACGAAGTTTGCCGCAGATGCCTGCGGGATGCATCGATTGCCGACGCAAGGTAACCCTCGTAGAAACCCGAGCGGTCTAGCCCGACCAACGGCTCGGCAATGGAGCGGAGCATCGAATCGAACAGCATGACCACCGGCACCACGCGCACACGATGCCGCAGTGCGAACGAGGCCTCGGAAATGCGCGCTCCAGAAAGATCCGTCACGGTTCGCTCCGACGTGATGTCGGCCTCACGAAGCAACAGATCCGGCACCGTCTTGTCGATCTGTTCGCCAACGCGTGGTGCCAGGTAGTTTTGCCGTACTTCGAGGCAAAACGGACATCCTGGTGTGCTGAACAGAATCAGCAGCGGCGCCTTATAACGCGCAATCGAAGTCGCCAGAGCACGTAGATCGTCGAGTGGCGGCAGGTGAGCTTCAGCAACGCTTGGCTCTGCGCGCAGCAGAACCGGTGACAACGACAGAGCCAGGAGCAGCTGCCGCCGTCCCCACCGTTTCATCGATCGGCGAACCCAGGGTTTGAATCCACGCCCTTGATTTTAGGAAGGTTCAGCCGTTGTGGCCTTAACGTTCTGCGATCTCGCATATATGTCGCGACAACTTCCCAGATGGGCTCGCCCTTTGCACCTTCCGCGACCGGCGCCCAGCCCGCGACTTTGTAAGTCTTGTCGGCATCGAGCGGCTTGCCTCGCACGTTCAGATCGCCAATGCGGTGACCAATACTCGCAAGCGGATCGATCGAGTATTGCAGGCCCCCTACTCGCACCATGTCCCCGCCTTGCTGCAGATACGGATCGGGATTGAACAGATTGTCGGCCACGTCCTCAAGGATCGTCTTGATCATGGTGCCCGTCAGTTCATTGACCGTGCTGTATGGATAGGTAATAGCGGTCTGATCCATCAGATGCTCCATCAGAATCGTCTGACCCGGGAGCAACGACGTACCCCAACGGAACCCCGGCGAGAAAGCAATTTCGGCGCCGCGCACCTGCATCAGCGCATCGCAGATCAGCTGGTCGAAGGTGCCGTTGAAATTGCCACGTCGATACAGCAGCCCTTCGGTGGTCGCGAGCTTTTCCGATAGCTGCGCCACGAACGGCTTCCGGACCTTGTGAATGTACGCAGACACCTCGGCATCGGCCGGCAGCAAATTTGCAAACACCGGTAGCAGCTTGTAGCGGTAGTCGCTGACTTTGCCGTCCCGGACGTCGAAATCGAGCACAGCAAGAAACTTCCCGTTGCTGCCGGCGTTCGTTACCAGCGTCGTACCTCCGCCGTTTTTGACAAGCGTTGGCTGCGGCACGGCATCATGCGTATGCCCGCCGAGGATTGCATCGATGCCGCGCACGCGAGCCGCCATCTTCAAATCGACATCCATTCCGTTGTGCGAAAGCAGGACGACGGCCTGCGCTCCTTTGTTGCGCACTTCGTCGACCATTTTCTGCAGGTTTTCTTCCTGGATGCCAAAGCTCCAGTCCTGCACGAAATAGCGCGGGTTCGCAATTGGCGTGTACGGAAAAGCCTGCCCGATGATGCCGATGCGAACGCCGTTCATTTCTTTCATCGTGTACGGCGCAAACACCTGATCGCCGAAGTCGGCCGTCTTGATGTTCTGCGCAATGAAATCGATCCGGCCCTTGAAGTCGTTGTCAACGATCTGCTGCACACGCTTCGCGCCGTACGTCATCTCCCAATGCGCGGTCATCACGTCGACACCCAGCAACTTGTTCGCATCTACCATGTCTTGTGCATTCGTCCAGAGCGCCGTCGCCGACCCCTGCCACGAGTCGCCGCCATCCAGCAGCAATGCACCCGGCCGACTCGCCCTCAGACGCTTGATAAGCGATGACAGGTGCGCAAACCCACCCACCCTGCCATACGTGCGCGCCGCCTGGACGAAGTCGAGATACGTGAAGGCGTGCGCTTCGCGCCCGCCGCGAGGAATGTTGAAGTGTTTGAGCAGATGCTCGCCGACTAGATGCGGCGGCTGACCCCATGCAGCGCCGACGCCGAGATTGACGCTTGGCTCGCGAAAGTAAACCGGAAGCAGCTGTGCGTGGCAATCGGTGAAGTGCAGAAAATGTACATTGCCAAAGCGCGGCACGTCGTAGAGGCGCGACGCCGACGGGGCAGCGGCGAGCGCGTCACGCGATGCGATCGGCATCCCCGCCGACGCAGCAACCGCCAGTACCTGCAGAAACTCGCGGCGGTCCACTTACTTTTTCGATGCGAAGCGTGATAGCGCCGCGATGTCCTCGGGAAACATCTCGCCGCGATGAACGAATACCACCTTGCCCTTCGAATCGACGACATACGTTTCGGGCAGCGTGCGGTTGCGTCCGAACCAGCGATTCACATCTTCACTGCGCATTGCGACATCGAATGTGTATCCGTGTCGGGTCAAATAGTCCCTCGCCGCCTGTTCGCTTTGATCGATTGAAAACGCGAGCACCTTCAAACCGCGACTGGAGTACGCCTCGTGCAGCTTCTGAACGTGGGGGTTCTGTGCCGCGCAAAATGGACACCATGACGCCCAGATTTGAACCACGACCGCATTGCCATTCAGCTCGGCCGCCGTCAGCGTGCGTCCGTCCAGCAATGGCACATCGCGCCAGGTCACAACGCTTCCAATTTCGCGCGCGCCCTGTGCAGGCACAGCTGTCGCGGCAATCAACGCTGCGCCAGCAAACGCTACCAACAGCTTGTGCAAGGCGGTTGTGATACGTGTCTTACTTGTTGACAGGTGAATTTGGATCCAGCAACAGCGCCATTAGATCCTTTAACTGTGCCGTGGTCAGAACGTTCGCGTCGCCATAGCGAGGCATCTGCGAACACGCGTTGTATGCATGTGAATTCCACAGCTTGCCCCAGGTGTAGGTGATGACCGCGGGTGAAGCGCCGCGCAACTTTCTATAACCTTTTAGCGAAGGTCCGATGTTTCCAAACGCAATTTCCTGTGGAGAAAGCTCGTGACATGCGTAACAGTTTCCACCCGCAACCGTCTTGTCCGAATCGCTCCATTGCATGCCGACGCCCGTCTGAGCGATGCGCTCTCCTGCCTTGAAGTCGCCAAAATAAACACCATCAGCCGGATATTTCACTGTTGCGAGCGCCTGCTTTTCCAGCCGCGCCCGAACCTCCTGTGGTAACTCTTTGCCAGTCAGAGACGCTTCGGAACACGCGACCTGCAGATCGGACTGGTTCAGTCGATCCAGCTTGGCAATCCCCCGCTCTTTAAACGAGCTCTTGACGACTTGCAGTGCTTCCTCGCGCGTCGGAGCCGTGTACACCGCGCAGCTGACCAGCAATACAGTGAAGGCTGACAGCGCGCCAAATGCGATTTTGTTTTTCATGATCGCCTCTTAGCGCTTGATCGACGGCGAATCCATCTTCGCGCCGTTGGCGTTGACACCGAGAAATGTAATGAGATCGACGGTGGCGGGCGAGCCAAAAACGGGCTCAGGCCAACGCTGCTGCCGGAAACAATCGTTCAGGCGCCACTGCATTGTCCGCAGCGTCCCTTGCGAGACGCGATATGCGGGCCATGTGGTGAATGCGCGCTGCGCGTCCTCCTTGTTGCCTGCGATGTTCGGCAGGTCCTGCAAACGAATACGCTGCCCAGTGACGCCGTGACACGTCGCGCACGAAAAATCATACGGACCGGCGCGCATGTAGAAGAGCTGCTTGCCGAGGTCGTATGAAGCTTTCTCTTTCGGATGCGACTGTGAAATGTTCACCGGTATCCCGCGCGACTGGTCAACGCCGTACGCCGCGAGCGCTTCGATGTCGGTTTGCCGCTGTCCGGTGCCCGAGTATGGGTTCTTCGTGACCGCCTCGCGCTCAAAGCCTTGCAGTGTGACCATGCAATGAACGACACGGCTCTCGAAGTCCATTACCTGGTCGGTATCGGCAAAGTAACGTGGCATTTGCGCATAGGCCCCTTTGACGACGCCTGCGCCGAGGCCAAGATCGCACTGCTCGAGCGAGGCTTTCTTCGGACCCCGCTTTTCCTTCCACAACGCTTCGCCACGAGCCACGACGAGCTCGGCGGGGTTACCGTCCTGCAGTAACTGACGATAGCGCGCAATCGCGTCTGCGGTGTCCTTCTGTGCAAACGCTGCCGTGCACGACAGCGCGAAGGCAACGGCTCCTAGCCCTGCCCGCGTAATCGCCTCCATGTCTTGTCCCCCCCGTTATCGTGTTTGCGCAGCACGCGCTGCGGTTCACTCAACTGATCGTAGCTTCGTCGGTGCGCGTGTCGCCCTTGTTGTCAACCCATGTGACTGTCAGCTTGTCTCCTTTCTTGCCGCCCTTGAACTTGAACTGCAAGTAAGGATTCTTTGCGACCGCCGGTCCCCACTCGGCACTCAGCACTTGTTTGCCGTTATGAGTGACCGTGACATTCGAAATGTAATGCGCCGGAACGATCTTGCCGGCCGAATCGCGTCGCTGCCCGGTTTCCATTTCATGACTCATCAGCACACGCACATCGACACCGTCGGGCTGCTCGGTCGCGCGAATTCTCATTGGATCTGCCATCGTTGCTCCTGTATGCCAAACGTTGCTTAGCCGCCGCAGCCGCCAAGCGTGACCTTGACTTCCTTCGTGGCGACATAGAACTTATTGTCGGCTTTGACCACCGCGTGTACGTTCGACGTCTGGCCCATCTTGATGCGAGTCGCAACGTTGGCATCGGTTCCCGCGGGTATTGCAAATCCGGCCGCGAGCGTGTTCGGATTTTTCTCGACCAGGATGTAGACATTCTGCGTATTCGGAATCTTGCTGGCGACGGCGACCGGGACCACCGCGCCGTTTTCCGCGATGTCCGGCGCCGTAATAGAAATCTCCGTGCTTTGCGTGGCGGGCGGACCTCCGAGCGCCTTCACCGCTTCGTCAAGCGACTTTGCCTCGAACGCGGCCTTGTTCCAAGCCTGCTGCTGGGCAAATGCCTCACGAGTACTGATCAATCCTGCGCTGGCCATCACGGCAAATACACCGGTCAGCCTGATGAATTCTCTGCGATCCTGTGTCATCAAAAATCTCCTGCACTGGCGGTGCTGGGTTACTCAAAATAGAACATATCAATGTAGCAGCGTGCTTACCTCAATTTATTTGAGTCTGGGGATAACCCTATTGCGAAAAGTTATTTCGCCCCATCGACGATCCACCGCGCGATTTCATCCACTTCGCTCTCCTTCAAGCCAGCTTGCGGCGGCATCGGTGTCGCACCCCATACGCCCTGTCCACCCTCCCGTATCCGCTTCGCCAAATACGTCTGCGCATCGGCGCGGCCCTGGTAGCGGGTCGCGATTTCGCTGAAGCCCGGACCGACGATTTTGCTCGTCATGCCGTGGCACGTGCTGCAGGCATGACGCGCGATCAGGCCGGATGCGTGTGGCACGCCTGGGGCAGAAGTCGCTGTTGCCGCTGCCGCCGAATTGCCGGTGTCGTAGCGAGCCGTATCGATACCGCGCGTCGGTCCGATGGGCCGCTTCTGCTGAGCGAGGTTGCCGTTCTGATTGCGCGCGAACTCCGGCATGTCCGAAAGGATAGTGATGTCCTTGGCACAGTTCCTCATGCACAGGCTGCCTTGCGCATCGGGTCTCCCTTGAACACTTCGGAGTCCGTGCGCTGTCGTCAGCCCGTTCCGGTTAGGCATCTGCACGCTGAGCAGCGTCTTTTCGTTTAACTCGTATTCGGCCGGCACGATCTCGTTCAGATGCAGCACGTAGGCAGTGACTGCGTATGTTTCGTCGACAGTCAATGATTGTGGATTGGTCCACGGCATTGCGCGAAAGATGTAGTCCCACAGCGTCGTCGCATAGTTGAGCTTGGTACCCAGCGTGCGCAATCCATCGGACTGTTGCAGCATCGACGCGCGGCCGGTAGCGAGGTCGCCTTTACGCACCCCTCCGGCAATCGGCATATAACGATTGCTCTCGCCGAAAGTGCCATGACAACTTGCGCACTGCGCGTCGTAAATTTTCTGCCCCTGCGCGACCGTCCCCTTCCCTTGCTTGAGCCCATGGCCATCCGGCCGCACGTCAATATCCCAGGCTTCGACTTCTTGTTGCGTAGGTGCGCGACCCAAACCATATCGACCCTGTTGCGCAGCAACCGATAATGCCGTCGCGCTCACGGCGAGCGCAATTACGGCGCTAGCCAACCTGCACATTCCAAACCTCGCCGTCAGGTTGCACCTGCCACGTTTGCACCGCGTTGTTGTGATAGATCGAGCGCACGCCGCGTACCGCGCGCAATTGTTGAATGGTCGGCTGCACATGGCCGGTTTCATCGATTGCCCGGCTTTGCAGCAGAGCCGGCGCACCGTTCCAGTTCCAGTTGAGGCGAAATCGCGTCAACGCCTTGGTCAGTACCGGCTCCTGCAAGCGAGAGGTCTGCCAGTTGCGCCCGCCATCGACCGAGACATCAACGCGCTTGACCTTGCCACGGCCCGACCACGCCAGGCCGGTGATTTCGTAGTAGCCCCGACCCACAAGCTTTTGTCCGCCGGACGGCATCGTGATCACCGACTTGACCTCCTGCACGCCCGAGTACTGGCGATGCATGCCGTCGGGCAGCAGATCGATGTAGTGCAAAGACTCTTCACGCGTGTTCCACGGTTTATCGCCGACCTCGAGCCGGCGCAGCCACTTGACACTTGACACGCCCTGCACGCCGGGCACTAGCAGGCGCAACGGATAGCCGTTCTCGGGCCGAAGCATTTCACCGTTCTGTCCGTAGACGACCATCACGTCGTTCAGCGCAAACTCCATTGGAATCGTGCGCGTTAGCGCCGAGCCATCTGCGCCTTCCGCCAGAACGAACTTGCCATTCACGCGATCGATGCCCGCTTCGTCGAGGAGAGTCGATAGCAGCACGCCGGTGAACTCACTGCAAGCGATCATGCCGTGCGTGTACTGCACCGTCGGCACAGCGACGTTGGCCCACTCCATGCCGCCGTTGGCACCGCATTCGATAAAGTGAATGCGCGAGACCGACGGAAACCGCATTACATCGTCCATCGTCAGCATCAGCGGACGTTTAACCAGACCGTGAATCATCAATCGATGCTGCGCCGGATCGACCTCGGGCATGCCGGAGTGATGCCGCTCGAAGTGCACGCCTGCGGGCGTGATGATTCCAAACAGATTCTGCAAAGGAGTGAAGCTGACGCTGGCCTGCGGCTGCGGTGTGAGTCCGGGACTTTGGCGTCTCTGCACGTTGGCTTCGTATTTCGAAGGCATGCCGTAACCGGTCGTGACCACCGGCGCACCGAGCGACCGCGTCCATCGCGGGATAAGCGTTTCGTTACCGGTCTGCGCCATTGCTCGCGCGCCCGCAGCGAGCGCTCCAACAGCAGCACCTCCGCCGAGAAATGTGCGCCGACGCACGCGCAGTTGCGCCGCCGACAGATGATTCTCCGGCGCCGCGAGCACGCGACCCGCAGTCGCTTGACTCATGCGCGTTGCATGAAACGCTTCAGCGTCCGGTTTGACACTGACTTTTCGTCGAACTGACTCGCCATATGTACGCACGCCGTGCGACACAATGTGATGACGTTGCGGTCGGCAATCGAGTAAAACGTCAATGCACCTTTGCGTCGGCGTTTTAGAATGCCCTTGCCGTACATCAGATTCAGGTGGCGCGAGACGTTCGTCTGCGTCGACTCGACGCGCTCGACGATCTCAGAGACGCTCAGCTCACCTTCGCAGATCGAATTCAGAATCTTCAGCCGCGTCGGTTCCGACAGAAGTCCGAAATAGCCGGAGACGACTTCAAACAACCGATTGAGTTCGGGATCCATCGCGAGATGAATATGCGCGTATGCGCAATGGCGCATATCTTCGCGGCATAGCCTGAGCAGTGTCAAGCTCCAGCTGCGTGTAAGGCTGCCGCTACTATCGCGTGTCAACGGCACTGCTTTCGATTAGCCGCCGCCACGAGCCTTCGTGCGCCTATGCTGCGAGCGTCGTGGGGTTGCCCAGCGCTCGATTGAGGTTCACTGCTTCAGTTACAAGCTTGATGACCGTGTGCCTCATCAGCGGAGTGTCCTCCCGCAGCTCCAGTGTTGCCATTTCGTATTTTCCGCCCGGCTTCAAGCGGGATTCGATGTGGCGTAGGCGTTGCCCTCTCCAAAACGTAAGAAGGACACGATCGGGTTCGGCGCGAATAAGTAACGCGGGGCCGTTGAAGAAGTAAACCGCATGACCCCACTTGAGGCGTTCATCCAGCGCTGGATCTGCTTGCTGGACAGCCAAGCGCAGCGCTCTCGCATAGATTCCTTGCCATCCACTCAGAAAAGCGAAGTACTCGTCTGAAGTTTTGGCCGGTGTAAGGATCATTTTCAACGTCGCAAGCCCGCTTTTTTTGTGCCATCGGTTGTCCGCAGTACTACCGAA